>NZ_AYSF01000110.1:0-6187 GCF_000498995.1 Geobacillus thermopakistaniensis | reverse complement strand
GCATTTCGTGCGAAAAATCAGCCGAAAAAACGCGCGCGGGCCATTTTAGCGGAACTGGAGAAAGCGGCGGGAAAACAGGAAGCCGCCGCAGGCAGGATGGACGATGGCGCTTTGGCGGAAGCGGGTTTGGCTTTTCAGGGGAACGAAGCGTTAGACGTCGGCAGCAAGGTTGAGCGCGAGAAGGCCTCCCGTCCGTCAGCCGGCGCGGCGCGGGAGGGCGTTTTGGCGGAAGCGGCGTTTGAGCAGCTGAGCATGTTTCCTGACCTTGCCCCGGCGCCTGTGGAGCCGCCTCTTTCAAGCAAAGAGAAAAAGGCGCTCGCGGCGCTGAAAGAGATCAATTTGCTCGAGATGACGCCGCTTGAGGCGCTCAACAAACTGTATGAACTGCAAAAGCTCCTCAAGTAAAGGAGGGAGGCCCGATGGGACGCATCCGCAAGCTCGATGACCTGCTGGCAAACAAAATCGCCGCCGGCGAGGTCGTCGAGCGGCCGGCTTCGGTCGTCAAGGAGTTGGTGGAAAACGCCATTGATGCCCATAGTACGGTCATCAACATCGAGCTTGAAGAGGCGGGAATGGCGAAAATCCGCGTCATCGACAACGGCGACGGCATGGAGGAAGACGACTGCTTGCTCGCTTTTGAACGCCATGCGACAAGCAAAATTCATGACGAGCACGATTTGTTCCGCATCCGCACGCTCGGGTTCCGCGGTGAGGCGCTGCCGAGCATCGCTTCTGTATCCGAAGTGGAGCTGACGACCGGCACGGGCAGCGGACCGGGAACGAAGCTTGTGCTTCAAGGCGGCGCACTCGTCTCCCGCGAGCGGGCGGCGGGGCGCAAAGGAACGGATATTACCGTATCGAACTTGTTTTTCAACACCCCAGCGCGCTTGAAATATATGAAAACGATCCACACCGAGCTCGGTCATGCGGCCGACGTCGTCAACCGGCTAGCGCTCGCCCATCCGGACGTATCATTTCGCCTCCGCCACCAGGGCAAAACATTGCTTGCCACCAATGGCAGCGGCGATGTTCGGCACGTGCTCGCCGCTATTTACGGCGCCGAGACGGCGAGGCAAATGATCCCCATTGAAGCGGAATCGCTCGATTTTACTATTCGCGGTTACATTTCGCCGCCGGACGTGACGCGCGCCTCGCGCAACTACATCTCGCTTGTTGTCAACGGCCGCTATGTGCGCAGCGTGCCGCTCATGAAAGCGATTGAAGCCGGCTACCATACGCTCTTGCCGATCGGCCGCTATCCGATTGTGTTTTTATCCATTGAAATGGATCCGGTGCTTGTCGATGTCAACGTCCATCCGGCAAAGCTCGAAGTCCGCTTTAGCAAGGAAGCAGAGCTGAATGAGCTCGTCACAGACGCCATCCGCCAGGCATTTCGCAAGCGGACGCTCATTCCGTCCGTATCTGCCGACAGCAAGATGGCAAAACCAAAGGCGGAGCAGGCGGCTTGGACGTTCACTCATCGCGTCCGCGAGCCGTCTGTCTTATCGAGCGACATCGGCGGCGGGGAAGATGCGACCGCCCCTCTTGCGCCGCTAACCGGTGACGCACCGGCTGAGCGGCCATCCGCGGCTGTGCAGACGGATGAATGTGGAATACTGGACGAACATGGGCCCGCTTTTGAGCGAAAGCAGGAGGAAGAGGTGGGAGAAGAGCGGTGCTCTCCCCGCTTGCCGACAGATGGGCAAGCGGAGGATAAAGCGGCGGCCGATCGCCTGCCGCCGCTTTATCCGATTGGACAATTGCATGGGACGTACATTTTGGCGGAGAACGAACATGGGCTGTATATGATCGATCAGCATGCGGCTCAAGAGCGGATCAACTATGAATATTTCCGGGAAAAACTCGGCGAAGCCACGAAGGAAGTGCAGGAGCTGCTCGTTCCGTTGATGTTTGAATATCCAGCCGACGAGTACGAGCGGATCGCCGCCTGCCGCGATGAGCTGGCGCGCTGCGGCGTGTTTCTTGAGCCGTTTGGGCCGCGGGCGTTTCTCGTTCGCTCCCATCCGACGTGGTTTCCGAAAGGGAGAGAAAGGGAAATCATCGAGGAAATGATCGAACAAGTGTTGGCGGCCAAAACGGTCGACATCAAGCAATTGCGCGAACAAGCGGCGATCTTAATGAGTTGCAAGCGCGCCATTAAAGCAAACCAACATTTGCGCCAGGATGAACTGTTCGCTTTGCTTGAGGCGCTGCGGCAGACAACGGACCCATTTACTTGTCCCCACGGCCGGCCGATCATCGTTCATTTTTCGACATATGAAATTGAAAAACTATTTAAACGGGTGATGTAGCCTGCGCCCCCTTTGCGCGACAAAGGGGGCGCTTTTTGTAATCGTTTTGTAATCTACTTTTATTCTTTCTGTTACAGACGGATTGCTTTGATTTTACTATAATGGCTCATGTGTAGGAATACGTGGTGAATTTTGTAGAGTGATAGCGAATTTTGTATAAACATGGATACATAAAGATGGATACATCGACGTCATAGGGGGATGCAGCATGAAAAAGACGGTTGTATTGACAAGCACGTTGATCGGCTCGCTGTTGGCCGGCCACGCGGCATCGGCGGCGAGCTATACGGTGCAAAAAGGCGATACGCTTTGGAAGATTGCCCGGCAATCCGGCACGACGGTCGCCGCGTTAAAGCAAGAAAACGGTTTGTCTTCGGATTTGATTTTTCCCGGACAAGTATTGCGCGTCAATGAACCAAATAAATCGAACGAAACTTCTTCGAATACATATACGGTCGAGCCTGGTGATACGCTAAGCGGAATCGCCCGCAAGTTTAGCACGACTGTGGATGCGTTGCTCAAGCTTAATCCAAGCATTACGAACCCAGACTTCATTCGCGCCGGGCAGAAGCTGCAAGTAGCAGGGGAACAGGAACGTTCCAATACATACAATGTGCAGCCGGCAGCCGTGCCGACAAGCGGCCGGTATATCGTGCAGGCGGGGGATACGCTGCTTGAGATTGCGAACAAGTTTCAAACGACGGTCGACCGTCTATTGGCACTGAATCCGCAAATTACAAACCCGAACACCATCCGCATTGGCCAAGCCATTAAAGTGGCGGGCGGAACGACTGATGTCCGGGAGGCCAAGCAGCAAGTATCGGCCGCCAACTCGGCTGCCACTGAGTCGTCCGCATCGCTTGCCGACCGAATCATCGATATTGCGGAAAAATATTTAGGGGCGCGTTATTTGTACGGAGCAAGCCCGTCGCGCACCGATGTGTTTGACTGCTCATCGTTTACGATGCGCGTCTTCAGCGAAGCCGGCATTTCGCTGCCGCGCACATCCACCGCTCAAGCGCAAGCCGGAAGAACGGTGTCGTTTAACCAATTGCAAAAAGGCGATCTCGTCTTTTTTGACACCGATTCAAATGGGACGATCAACCATGTCGGCATTTACGCTGGCAACGGGCAAATGATCAACGCGACCGTTTCGTTGGGTGTTGCGTATTCGTCGCTGACGTCATCCTATTGGAAAACGCGGTATGTAAAAGCGGTTCGGGTCATCAACTAAATGAAAGACGATTAACGCAGCTGTTCGTGCGAAGCCTTAGGCGCTTCGGTGAACAGCTTTTTTGTTGTTCGTGCGAGTGAAAGCCGAATCCAACAAAGATGCAGGATGATGCCGCGGAAAAACGGGTTAGCGGTTTTGAGGCTTTCTGCTTTTAAGGCAACAAAAAACAGCAACAAGTACAAATAGTCCGGCTTTCTGGCGCGTATCATTTGGTGCCATGATGATTCATCATGTAAAATAAGATATTCATAGATGATCAAAAAGGAGGGCATTGGTATGAACAGCCGTCTGTCCGTGATGGTGAGCATTGTGCTGGCCATGCTCGTCGCCTCGATGGATACGACGATCATGAACACGACGATGCCGATCATCGCCAAAGAACTTGGGGGATTCTCCCTTTATGCATGGGCGTTTGCGTCATACATGATTACGACAACCGTCCTGTCACCGATTGCCGGCCGTCTGTCCGACCTGTTTGGCCGCAAAAACGTATTCAGCTTTGGCATCATTTTATTTTTGATTGGCTCGCTTCTTTGCGGTTTGTCGCAAAATATGGTGCAACTCGTCCTGTTCCGCGCCGTACAAGGGGTCGGCGCCGGGTTTATGATGCCGTTTCCGGCCATTATCGCCGGCGATTTGTTTCCGGTGGAAAAGCGCGGAAAGATCCAGGCGTTTTTTACCGCCATGTGGGGGATTTCCGCCGTCTTGGCGCCGCTTTTAGGCTCGCTGTTTGTCGAATACGCGACATGGCGCTGGATTTTTTATGTCAACATTCCCATTTGCCTGCTCTCGCTTGTGACGTTGTTTCCATATAAAGAAGTATATGAACCGAAGCGGGCGGCGGTTGACTATATGGGGGCGGTGTTATTTGCCGCCGCAGTCAGCCTGCTTTTGCTCGTCACTGTTGCGAAGCGCGGACAATGGTGGTACGGGGCGGCCGGTGCGCTCTTAAAAGTTGGCCGAAAANTTCTTTCGTCCGCCGCGGTGTTGCAATATTTTTCGGCGCTTTTTTTTGTTCATCACCGCACGCTCAAATGGATGAACATTAACGGCTTTGTCAGCTGCGTCGCGCTGTTTGGCACGTCAAGCTACATTCCGCTCTTTTTGCAAAATGTTGCTCATTTATCGGTATTTATCAGCGGCGTCGCTTTGCTCGGCTCGTCCGTTGGTTGGATGATCGCCGCCGTGCCGGCCGGGAAATGGATTTTGCGCTATGGCTACCGTCCGCTTCTCATCATCGGCAATGTGCTGCTGGTTGCGTCCGGCTTGCTTCTGGCGCTGCTGAACGAAAGTCACGGGTTTTGGTATGTGTTTTTCGTCATGTTTGTCCAAGGGCTGTCGTTTGGGTTGACCTCGACCGTCGGCGTCATCGGCTCGCAGCAGCTTGCGGACGTCCATGAAAAAGGAATCGCGACGTCCTTTTTTATGTTTTGCCGCAATATCGGCACGGCGATCGGCGTGACCGTCATGGGAGCGTTTTTGACGAAGGCGCCGACGTTTATGACCGGCATCCATCATTTGTTTTTATTCGGCCTCATTGGCAGCATCGCCGCGCTTGTCACCTCGCTTTTCATTCATGATGAAGCCGAAACCGGCCGAAACACGTGGCAGCCGGAAGGAACGGCGTAAGGCGGGGAAGCGGCATGGGGGCGGCCGGTTTGCTCTCCTTGCGAGTTTACGGTGAAAGAGGAGGCTCATTGAGAAAATCCAGTTGATTTTCTCAATGAAGCAGGCCTTTTCATCAAAGATGGCGAAAGAGCCAAAAAAAATACTAAACATTGGCTGTTATCATCCGATAATGTAGATGGAACAACATACTGATTCACAGACGGAGGACTTGCCAATGAACATGAAAATGACCGTGCGCAAAAAACTGCTGGCTGGCTTCGGCCTCGTCTACGTGTTGATCGCGCTGCTAGTCGGGTTTTCTTATTACGAAATTTCGACTCTTGACCGTACATACACCGATGTGATCGACAAACGGGTGACGAAGCTTGTCAATGCCAAAGAGCTTGAAGTATTGATCCGCCGCGAGGTCGGCAGCATGCGCGGCTATTTGTTGACCGGCGATGAGACGTCAAGGAAAAATTTTGAAAAAGCGCATGGGGAGTACAAGAAAATAAGCGAAAAGCTTGCGGCGGAGCTGACGCGGGAAGAAACGAAACAGTTGCTTGCCGAGCTCGATTTGCTTGAACAGCAGTTTTACGAACTTGGGCAAAAAACGTTCGACCTAAAAGCGCAAAACAAACCGGAGCAGTACATCGCCCTTGTGACCACAACAGGGCGCGACTTAACAACCCAATTTGATGAAAAGGTGAATCAATTGGTCGCTCTCCAGCAGCGGGAAATGAAGGAAGCTAATGATGATGCGAGCGCATCGGCGGCTGCGGTCCAGCGGCTGATCATCATCGTCGGCTTGTTGACGGCGGCGGCTGGAGCGACCGTCAGCTATTACATCAGCCGCTCGCTTTCCCGCCCGCTATTGGCGCTGTCGGAAGCGGCGAAGCGGATCGCCGCCGGCGATTTGACGGACGGGCGGCTCTCGGTTCGCAACCGCGATGAAATTGGCGCACTCGCCGCTTCGTTTGAGCAAATGGCGAAAAACTTGCGCGAATTTTCGGCCGATTTTTCGTTGGCGTTT
>NZ_AYSF01000109.1:14012-18706 GCF_000498995.1 Geobacillus thermopakistaniensis | reverse complement strand
CTGACATTAAATATTGGTTAATTTTCGACAAAAAGCGACAGATAGGTGTAGCTGCACCGGCGCTTCCGTTTCCTTTTGGTCCGGGTCCCCGGGGCGGTGTGATGGTCGGCTGGCAGCCGGAAAGGCTCAGCCACTGCAAGCCCAAGCGCCGAAGCCCTCGCCTTCCGGCTCGGTCCAGCCTATCACACCGCCCTTCCCGGCCCAAAAGACTACGGGTCGCCGGTGTTTTGGGAGAGGTGGTCAAAAAAGCATTTTTGTTAGTTGATTTGATGATTTTTGAAATAAATGAAGGATTTTGAAATAAAATGTCGAATTCCACAACCGCCTGAGCCCCTTTGTGTTCAAGAGGCCTCGATTTATCCTCATGGCATTCTTATTTTCCCTTTTTCTATTTGAATGGTGTGTAAATTTTGAAGGGACGGCCGCTGTCTTTCTGCATAATGATCGCATCTCGCATTTGCATGGCTATGCGGTTGTTTCCCATGCAGGGAGGGCGTTCGGTGGAGAATTTTAAGCTCGAGAATATGGAACTTTCCCCTTTGGATCGTGCAAAGCGCCATGTGACGTTTCAGCATCGAGGCGCCTCAGGATGGATCACGCTGGCGAAGAAGGAACCGGACGGGGGATGGAGGCAGTATCACTACCAGCCCAACGAATTGGCTGTAGAACTGCCTAAATGGCTCGGAGAGGACGTCTATTTCAGTCAGAACACCTTTTATAAGCCTCAACGAAGAATCGAAAATATAAGGCAGCTGAGGGCTCTGTATGTGGATGTGGATTGCCATACGATTGGCTATGAGCCGGAGTGGGTGGTCGGGAAGCTGGACATCGAGGTATTCCATGACAATATCTTGCCTGAACCTAATCTCATCATTTTCTCGGGTCGCGGAATCGTATGCGTTTGGCTGATTGAGCCGGTCCCGTATAAGGCCTTGCCGCTGTGGAAGGTGGTAGAGAACTATTTTTATGAACAGCTTAGCTATGTGGGGGCGGACAAGAAGTCGCTGGATCCGACCAGGGTGTTCCGGATCGACGGGTCGGTCAACTCCAAGAGCAAAAAGGAAGTCGTCGTCGAGTACCGGCACGGCGACAGGTATGTCCTCCGTGACTTGCAATATGAGTACTTGCCGGAATTGACAAGGGCGGAGACAGGGAAGAAAGGAAGAAAAGGGAAACTTGTCCGGCTACATAATATCCAGACGCTGCACTATGCCAGGCTGCTGGATTTGATTCGTCTTGCGGAGCTTAGAAATTATGATCTGAAGGGATACAGGGAGCTGTTTTGTTTTTTATATCGATACTGGAGTTGTTGCCTCACTGATGATCCCGATGAGGCGCTGAAACAGATGATAGAGCTGAACGCTGGATTTAAGGAGCCGCTGTCCGAGAAAGAGGTGATCCGGGCGACAAAAAGTGCCGAGAAAGCGTGGATGGCTAAGAATGATGCGAAGGCGAATGAGGAGGCGAGGAAAAAAGGCTATCCCGGCGCCGGCTATAATCTGAAGAACTCTACGATCATTCGATGGCTGGACATCACGCCGGAGGAACAGCGACACTTGCAGACCATTATTGACGCCAATGAGAAGCGCCGGCGGAAACGGGAACGCGACAGGGCGAGGACAGGGGAGTTGCGCCGGGGACAAGGGGCGAAGACAAGGGAGGAGTACCTCGAGGAACAACGGGAGCGAACGGAGGACAAGGCATGGCAACTGCAGAAGGCAATGGAGCGACACCCTGACGCGACAAATAAGCAGCTGGCCATGATGCTTCAGATATCGGTGCGGCGTGTCCAGCAGCTTAAGAGGTTGGTCAAGAACTGACGTTCCCGTGAAATGGTTCGTCGCCCTTATATTATGGGCGTCAGCCTGCTTGCTCCCCCGACCATAAAGAAAGAATAAACCAAATTGGTTTTGTTCCAATACCTTATTAGATTGGTGGGGGGAGTCCCGAGGGTTTTAAACTTCAGATTTTCACTTCGATGAAGGGTGAAATGCAAGCGGATCGTCGCAAAAAGGATGGTAAAAGGGATTTTAAAGATTGATTTTGGACGCATAGCTGCAAGGTGAAAATGCCAGTTAGTAGTTATTATAAAGGGGATAGGTTTATTGATTAGATTTTGATTGGTGATGATATGATTATTTAGAACATAATTCTCAATGCAAATTCACCAATAAGATAAAAATTCTGCTTAGAATCAGGGGAGCGAATGAAGGTGAGGACACTGGAATGACGCGAAGGGCGGTATTGAAATAAAAGACGAGGACAAGGATCGTGTCCCTGTTCCTCGATCAATCAAAAATCTATGCAACTAAGATATACAGTTGCGACAAGGTGTCGCGAAAGCATTCCGTCGGAGGACAACGGCCACTCCTGTTGTTTTCTCACTTGTCCTTGGTGAAGACAAAAAGGAGTAGGGTGAATCATGAACAACAAGACAACCAGGTGACATAAATTTGTTTCCTGTCTTAAGTCAAGACAGTAATTGTCTGACAGAGGACAAGATGTGGAATGTGTCGCGACAGATGTCCCGATGGATTAGCGGCCGCCGGAGACGATGGACAATGAATCGCGACAGACCGAAATAATAAACGTGTCTCCCATGACAATATGGACAGTGGGTGTCCCCGGTCGGGGGATTCTGAGGACACAGCATATCATCGTGTCTTGAAAAAACGAACTTAATTTATTNCGGCCGCCGGAGACGATGGACAATGAATCGCGACAGACCGAAATAATAAACGTGTCTCCCATGACAATATGGACAGTGGGTGTCCCCGGTCGGGGGATTCTGAGGACACAGCATATCATCGTGTCTTGAAAAAACGAACTTAATTTATTTTTTGTCAGACAAAAAATTAAACACTTTCATTATCATGATCATCAAGTAAAAACGGATACTTCAGCAACATATGTTGAAATGTTCCTTTGTCTTTGAATGGGAGGAATTTACGGGACAAATTTTGATAGTAGCATCTCTGGTGAATGATTGTATTGATTATATCCAAGAACACTTTATCGCTAGGGCGGACAATTTTTGAGCATACCGGACACCTTAGTCTTCCGATAATTCGAACATTTTTTCGCCTCCTGTTTGTTTTCTATACTCCCTCTTAGCTCAATTGATGGTATAATCTTCTTGAAAAGTAAAAGGGGGAGTTTTCAATGAGGAAAATCAAGATGCTGATG
This sequence comes from Geobacillus thermopakistaniensis, assembly GCF_000498995.1. Lineage (NCBI taxonomy): Bacteria > Bacillati > Bacillota > Bacilli > Caryophanales > Anoxybacillaceae > Geobacillus > Geobacillus thermopakistaniensis. Next base: position 15,520 of record NZ_AYSF01000109.1, on the reverse strand, counting down.
GTAGCTGTAATTGTATTTATGATAGCAATACTACCGGGAATTGTAACAGACGCNTTTTTGAGCATACCGGACACCTTAGTCTTCCGATAATTCGAACATTTTTTCGCCTCCTGTTTGTTTTCTATACTCCCTCTTAGCTCAATTGATGGTATAATCTTCTTGAAAAGTAAAAGGGGGAGTTTTCAATGAGGAAAATCAAGATGCTGATGGTAGCTGTAATTGTATTTATGATAGCAATACTACCGGGAATTGTAACAGACGCAGCCCCAAAAAACATGTATGTACACTTCATCAATGTTGGGCAAGGTGACAGTATTTACATTAAAGCGCCAAATGGAGAGGACATTCTCATTGATGGAGGAAATAAAGATGGCAGTGATGTCGTCGCCTATCTTAAAAAGCAGAAGGTAAAGGACATCGAAATCATGATCGCGACTCATCCAGACGCCGACCATATTGGCGGTCTTGATGAGGTTCTCAAGGCTTTCCCTGTGAAAAGTGTGTATGCTCCAAAAGTCGGTAATACAACGCAAGCATATAAAGATTTCTTGGTCGCTGTGAAAAATAAGAAACTTACCATCAAAGTTGCTAAAGCAGATGTTGTTCTGCCAATCAAAGGTGTGACTGCGAAGTTTGTTGGACCTGTAAAATCGTACAGCACTAGCGATACAAATGACTGGAGCGCTGTTTTGAAAGTAACCTACGGCAAAAAGTCGTTTCTGTTTACAGGCGACGCCGAGACTCGAGCAGAAGCGGATATGGTTAAAGCGAAAAAGGATTTGCGCGCTGATGTGTTGAAAGTAGGTCATCACGGTGCGAAAACATCGACCAGCGCAACGCTTTTAAAAGCTGCAAAACCAACATATGCGGTAATTTCGGTTGGCAAGAATGCCTATGGCCATCCAACATCGGAAGTTTTAAATCGGTTGAAATCTTATAAAGTCAAGGTATTCCGTACCGACAAACAAGGAACGATTATCGCAACAACCAACGGAACAACGCTTACCTTCAACGTAAAACCAATTTATTAAGAGGTGGTTAAATGAAATATATCATTGATCGCTTCGAGGGTAAATGGGCAGTTTGTGAGGCGGAGGATGGCAAAATGATCGATATTGAGAAAAGCAAGCTACCCAAAAACGCCCGCGCCGGCGATGTGATTGTACAAGAGAACGGAAATTTCCGAGTGGATCAAAAAGAAACAGAGAAGCGGTGGAAAGAGATTGAAGAGTTGATGAATGAGGTGTTTGAGGAGTGAATTGCCACTTTATGCAATAATTAAAAAATAACTGTAGATGAGCAAATTCACTGACATAAATTGACAACTAAACAAAAAAGGAGACATGAACCCGATTCCTTGGTTAGAATAGATGTACCACCAACTATCCACAAGGAGGTTCATGTCTCATGAATAGATTAGCACATCACCAAGGAATCCACAAGTTTTTCTTCACGCTGGGGTTGACGCTGCAGCTTTCCAAACCGGTCATCAAGCATCTCATTCATAT
>NZ_AYSF01000109.1:0-13961 GCF_000498995.1 Geobacillus thermopakistaniensis | reverse complement strand
ACTTTTTCACGAAAAGCCCTTGGAACGAGGAAAGGCTGCTTGGGAAGCTTCAAGAGTGGATCCTTTCCCAGGTCGAACGACTGGCCAAACGGAAGAATCAACCCCTTTTTGTTTCGATTGATGATACGATTTGCCAAAAAACGAAGCCTTCGTCACGGGCTGCGCACGCCATTCAAGGGTGCGACTGGCACTACTCGCATAAAGATCATCAATCGGTCTGGGGGCATTCGCTCGTTTGGCTGATGGTGCACACCTTCACGCAGGCGTTCCCATTTGCGTTCCGCCTGTATGACAAGAAAGCGGGAAAAAGCAAGATCGNCTGATGGTGCACACCTTCACGCAGGCGTTCCCATTTGCGTTCCGCCTGTATGACAAGAAAGCGGGAAAAAGCAAGATCGACCTGGCGATCGAGATGCTTTCCTCGCTCAAGGTGAAGCGGGCTCAGCCGGTGTATGTGCTCATGGATTCGTGGTATCCGTCCAAAAAGCTCATTGAAGCCTGCTTGAAACAGGGATTCCATGTCATCGCGATGCTCAAGACGAACCGGATTCTCTACCCGAAAGGCATCGCCATCCAAGCCAAGCAGTTCGCCCGCTATATCGAGTCCAAAGACACCCGCCTCGTCACGGTGGGGCAGGAGCGTTATCGCGTGTATCGCTATGAGGGGGCCATCCATGGCCTCGATGACGCGGTGGTGCTGCTGGCTTGGAAGGCGGATCAGCCGATGGCGCCGGAACANGCCCGCTATATCGAGTCCAAAGACACCCGCCTCGTCACGGTGGGGCAGGAGCGTTATCGCGTGTATCGCTATGAGGGGGCCATCCATGGCCTCGATGACGCGGTGGTGCTGCTGGCTTGGAAGGCGGATCAGCCGATGGCGCCGGAACATCTTCATTGCATCTTGAGCACCGACCGGGAACTCGGGGACGAAGACATCTTGCGTTACTATGCTCAGCGTTGGACGATCGAGTGCTTTTTCCGGCAGGCGAAAGATCAACTGAAGCTGGATGGATACCGGGTCCGTCACGTTCGGGCGGTAAAACGGTATTGGGTGACCGTTTTATTGGCTTGCGTGTACAGCATCGCCGAATCCCGACAAAACCTCTCCACCGGGCTGGAGCTTCTTCGGTCGCGGAAAGGCCATAGCGTCATAGAGTTCATTTATGACGCTGCAAAGCAAGAGATTCCTATTGATGTGATCAAAAAACAGCTCCGTATCGCGTAAGGGGTACCCTGTTTGTCTCTCTAACCATGGAAATTATTGTAATGAAAAATGCTCATCTACAGTAAATAAATTATTCATTCCAAATTGGGTAAAGCGGGCAGTTTGGCTCAGAAGATCACTCGGAAATCCAACGATTTTTTTCTTTTCGTTCCCCTTGAATATTAAAATATAGTAATTAAACAAAATATTTGATAAACTGAAATGGCAGGCGAAGTTTCCTCCTTGGTCATGGTTTGGTCATCTTTACCATATAGGAAATTTCGCTTTTTTTGTATTCTCTTACATCAAAAAATATTTGTTGTCAAGTACACTTTGTAGTAATTAACTATAAGAATTTTTGGGGGGATGTATTTTATGGCGAATGGTTGCGAATTAATAACAACCAAAGATGAATATACTGAATATACTTTGTATAATGATGCATGGTTGGGTCAAAAGGAAAAATTTGAGAGAAAATTAGAATATTTAGCTACCCTAGCTAAAGAGGAGAATTGGGATTTTGTTGATGAAGAATATAAAGTACCAGGGAAAAAATATCCTATTTTAGAGAACTATTTAATTTTTACATATGATAGGTTAAAACAAGAAAATAAAATAGCTATATCTAAAGATGGAGAATATATGTGTTTTAATACAGGATTACAAACACAATATGATGAAGATATATATGCATTCTTTATGCGTAACAATAAACCTAATGTAAAACAGAAATGGTTTTTTGTTAAATTTTGTAAGGAAAGTGACGCCGATCTTGCAAAATTCTCCCCACTACCAGAAATTGCGAATTATTTTGAAAATCCTGCTGATTTGCTTCTTGACCGTCGATTATTGCCAATACGAATTAATTATGAACATATAATTAAGGATAATAGAGATAGATTTAAACAATGTGTTTCTTATAATGAACATGAATTAAGACAGGCCTTAGAAAGTGCTGTCAAACAAGCAGAAAAAAAGGCTATTAGAAATTATAAAACTGCTATTCCTCAGTTTTATACCAACAAACAAACAGGTGAATCCAAAATTCAATTATTATTGCCTTTATGCATTAAAGACAAAATTAATGTGGACTTAGCTTTAGTTGTTGAAAAGCAAGAAAATGCTTATATAGCTAAAACAGTACTTCCATTGGACTGGGCTTATATGAACTCGAGAAGAATCGCTCGTCCAGATACTGATTGGATTAATTTCTTATTCAAAGAACAAAAAGAACAATAAAAAAGCAATTGACCTCAGAAAAAAAATATGTTAACATTGTAACCAAATTATGAATAAATTACATATATAACGGTTATATTTTTAATTAGAACATAACCATTATTTAAGAACATTCATTATTTATTTTTACTATGATCTATTTTTGATAACTAAAGGATTAACAGTTCAGGAAAAACAACATATAGTCATTACCATTGAGAACAAAAAAAGTAGAAGATGGGCAACCTATAAAGTTAAGGTTGGCCCATCTTCTTTTTGTAAGCAACTTAAATCCTAAACAGTATATGTTAGAATTTCGGTAACGCTTCGACTGCATCGACCAAATCGCTATAACTGTCTTTGAGGTATCGAGACGTAGTGGCGATATTACTGTGACCAGCAAGCCTCCGTACTTTTTCGATATCGTTGTTCGTCGCCTTTAACATCCACTTACAAAACGTATGGCGGAACATATGTGGCGTAAGCTTTTTGTTCGGCAGGCTGTAGCTTTCGATCATTCGCTGAATGCCCCGGACCGAAAACTTTGGCGAGCGCTGGCTGTAAAAGACGTATGGCGATGCGGCGACATGCGGTTTCTTTTTCGCCATTTCCGCACGAAACTTAAGCCAATCCTCGAGTTCTGCCAGCAAGATATTCGAAATCGGCACGGTCCGGACCTTCATCCCTTTTCCCACGATCCGAATTCGTTTCATCTCTAAATCCAAGTCTGTTAATTTTAAATTTGATAACTCTTCCACCCGCAATCCTGCATAGGTAAGCAAGTACACTACCGCGCGATCTCGGCGATACTTTTCCTCTGGATCGACCCCTCTGCTGTGGACCGGTTTTTTCCGCATCCGATGCAATAAGTCCTCAAATTCTTCTTCTGTGAGCCACATAATTTTTTCGTTCTCTTCATCGGCTGATTTTAAATCCTGGATGTCTTTCATTGGGTTCTGTTCGATCTTATGATGTTCGACCGCCCACGCATAAAAGCTTCGCAGCGAATTGAGCCGGCGATTGATCGTGGAGATGGCCAATGGTTTTCCTTCGGCCGGGCTCAACATTTGCTGGATCCATTTGCGGATATCAGCCGACGTGACGTAATCGCCCGGACGGATATGTAAATCATTGAAAAAGATATTTAAGTCATTGGTGTAGGAGATGATGGTGTTTGGGGAAGCTCCTTTTTCCTGAAGATAGGTAACATACTCATTTAACATCTTTTTCACCCTTTTACTTATACGACGAGTTTAAATCGATTCAAAGAGCAAATAATCGCTTTTAAAAATAACATTATATGACGAGTATACCATAAAAAAGAATAGATTGTTAGTCATATAATGTATATTATGCGATAAGTTTAAGCCGGAAAATAGTTATATGGATATCGTCTCAATGTGCTCAACACTCTTTCCTCGGTCACCGGCGACCCGTAGTCTTTTGGGCCGGGAAGGGCGGTGTGATAGGCTGGACCGAGCCGGAAGGCGAGGGCTTCGGCGCTTGGGCTTGCAGTGGCTGAGCCTTTCCGGCTGCCAGCCGACCATCACACCGCCCCGGGGACCCGGACCAAAAGGAAACGGAAGCGCCGGTGCAGCTACACCTATCTGTCGCTTTTTGTCGAAAATTAACCAATATTTAATGTCAGACAAAAAATAAAACAATAAACATCATTATTGATCGCGGCGGTGCTTTGAGCAACTCCTTGATTCTGCTTCGCACTTCCGCGGGCAGCGGAAGGTTCTGGATCGCAAGCAGCTTCTCCGAGCGGCTGAGCGCCGGTCTTCCCCAGGCTCCGGCCGGATGGCCAAGGGCCAGAAGGCGGCCAGCCGGGAAGACCGGCGCGGAAATGGAATCTTCGTGCGAACCACGAAACTTTTGTTTGTTGGAAGAAAAGATGAAATAAACGTTTATTTATTGTTTTAATTATTTTAATGTATACTCTATTATTTTTATCATCACTTATTCGTTTAATGATTTGTTGCTTCAAGAAGCAGTGCAATGCATTGGCTTCTTCGGCCACGCTCCGCACGGCTATGGATGGTCATGCTTGCAAGCGGCATCCGCGGACAGGCCGGCGCGGATTTCGTTTATCTGATATAATCAGTAGTAAATATACGCTTCTGAAAGGCTTCGCTGACTGGGGTGATCCATTTGAGCGACAATCTTACCAAAGAGCAACGTTCCAAGACCATGAAAGCCATAAAGTCGCGCTCGCAGTTGGAAGATACGGTCTCAAAAGCCCTCTGGAGGGAAGGATATCGATTTAGAAAGAACGACAAGACCCTCCTTGGGAAACCTGATATCTCCATCAAAAAGTATAAAGTCGCCATCTTCATTGATTCATGTTTCTGGCATGGATGTCCACTGCACGGGAATATGCCTGAAAGCAATAGGGAATATTGGGAAAAAAAGCTCTTGAGAAACAAAAATAGGGATCAAGAAGTCAACGAATATTATAGAAAAATGGGCTGGAATTGCTTGAGAGTGTGGGAGCATGATTTGAAACAGGATTTTGATCAAACAATAAAGCAAATAAAGAATTTCATTGATCAAGCCATGGATGGATGAGCGCTTGGATGCAACAAGCGTTTTTTTATTTGTAGAAAATTATAACCTTATAAGGTTTATGTATTATACAAAGATAAAAACTATGATGTTAATTGGAGGAGGGGGAGGAATTTTTTGCTTCATAATTCCAGGAGGAACAAAAATTTATTGCAAAAAATATTAAGCAAAATTATAAGCAAAAAAGTGATGGACAACTTCAACAGATTTTTATCCCAGCATCGGATTGCAAACCGGGAAATCAGCCGATATATTGGCGCTCCCGACAACGCCTTCAATAAAATCATCAACGAAATGTCGGTCCCGTCTGTGGCCACCATAATCCGTTATGTGCACGCAGCGGAGCAGATTATCGGGGAAAATAAGATTTCCATTTATTCCAAAATTCTAATCGACAATGAAATTGAGAAAGCCGTCAGCATCCTCAACCAAATTTCAGATGCCGACATCACTGAGCTGATCAAGGAAAACAAGGAGTTTTTCAAGTCGCTGGACTTTTATTTTTCCACCACCCAGTCCAAAAAAGTCGATCCATTTACAATCGAAGAGAGAGACATCTACGCAGAAATAAAGGAGATGCTCGACCATGAATAAGAAAAGCACCAGAAAGGTATGGTTTATTACACGCCCGGAAAGAGACCCCCGATTCCATCAAGAGGCATTGCTGGCTTTGCAGAAGGCGACGGATGATTTCAGGCTGAAATGGGCGGGAAATAGAGAAGTCCATAAACGGTATGAAGAAGAGCTCGCAAATATGGGGATCAAAAGAAACAACGTCAGCCATGACGGTTCCGGAGGACGCACATGGATNACCAGAAAGGTATGGTTTATTACACGCCCGGAAAGAGACCCCCGATTCCATCAAGAGGCATTGCTGGCTTTGCAGAAGGCGACGGATGATTTCAGGCTGAAATGGGCGGGAAATAGAGAAGTCCATAAACGGTATGAAGAAGAGCTCGCAAATATGGGGATCAAAAGAAACAACGTCAGCCATGACGGTTCCGGAGGACGCACATGGATGGCCATGCTCAAAACCTTCTCCTATTGCTATGTAGATGATGACGGATATATTCACCTTACAAAAGTCGGAGAAAAGCTCATCCAGGGAGAAAAGGTGTACGAAAACACAAGAAAACAAGTCTTGACGCTCCAATATCCAAACGCTTATTTTCTCGAGCCGGGATTCCGCCCAAAATTCGACGAAGGGTTTCGGATCCGCCCTGTCCTGTTTCTGATCAAGTTGGCGAATGACGAAAGATTGGACTTTTATGTAACAAAAGAGGAGATCACTTATTTTGCCATGACAGCCCAAAAGGACTCGCAGCTGGATGAAATCGTGCATAAAATATTGGCGTTCCGAAAAGCCGGCCCTCGCGAGAGAGAAGAAATGAAACAAGACATTGCCGCCAAGTTCGACCATAGGGAAAGATCAGACAAAGGAGCGAGGGACTTTTACGAAGCCCACTCCGACGTGGCCCACACTTTTATGCTCATCAGCGATTACACAGGATTGGTCGAATACATTCGCGGCAAGGCTTTGAAAGGCGATTCTTCCAGGATCAATGAAATTAAGCAGGAAATCGCTGAAATCGAAAAACGCTACCCATTCAACACACGGTACATGATATCGCTCGAGCGCATGGCGGAAAACAGCGGCTTGGATGTCGACAGCTACAAGGCCAGCAGATACGGCAATATAAAACCAGCTGCAAACTCCAGCAAGCTTCGGGCGAAAGCAGAGAGGATCCTTGCGCAATTTCCATCCATAGAATCGATGTCGAAAGAGGAAATCGCTGGGGCCCTCCAAAAATATTTATCGCCGAGAGACATTGAAAAGGTCATTCATGAGATAGTGGAAAGCAAGGACGATTTTGAAGGGATCAACTCCGATTTTGTAGAGGCCTACTTGAATGAAAAAGACAACTTGGTGTTTGAAGACAAGACCGGCCAAATATTCAGCGCGCTGGGGTTTGACGTTGCAATGCGCCCCAAAGCCAAGAACGGGGAAAGAACAGAAATCGAAATCATCGCCGGGTATGGAGGAAGCAAATTCGGCATCATTGACGCCAAAAACTATGCAGGAAAGTTCCCACTGTCCTCTTCCTTGGCTTCACATATGGCGTCTGAATACATCCCCAATTACACGGGATATGAAGGCAAAGAGCTAACGTTTTTCGGCTATGTGACCGCAAACGACTTCAGCGGGGAGCGCAACCTGGAAAAGATATCGGACAAAGCTAAGCGAATCACCGGAAATCCCATCAGCGGATTTTTAGTCACAGCCAGANCAGGAAAGTTCCCACTGTCCTCTTCCTTGGCTTCACATATGGCGTCTGAATACATCCCCAATTACACGGGATATGAAGGCAAAGAGCTAACGTTTTTCGGCTATGTGACCGCAAACGACTTCAGCGGGGAGCGCAACCTGGAAAAGATATCGGACAAAGCTAAGCGAATCACCGGAAATCCCATCAGCGGATTTTTAGTCACAGCCAGAACCTTGCTCGGCTTCCTTGATTATTGCATTGAGAACGATGTGCCATTGGAAGACCGCGCCGAACTGTTTGTCAAGGCTGTCAAAAACAAAGGATACAAGTCGCTCGAAGCTCTGCTTCGAGAATTAAAAGAGACAAGCTAGGGCGAGGGATTTTTCCCTCCGCCCTTCTACACAAGCTCTGGAATGGCCAATTGCTCCGTTCCAAACAATTCTTCAACATCCCATTTAGGTTCAACGCATTCATACGGAATGCCAGCGAACGTCTTCAAAATGGCTTCAAAGATGATCTTTGCTCCTTTCGGAGGAACTGCCATGCCGATTTGCTGCCTGACATTTTCCTTTGTCCCCTCAAACACAAAATCATCCGGGAATGTCTGGAGCCTCGCCCTTTCCCTGTTTGTGAGAGCCCGCGGCTCCTCCCAGTGATATACGTGCGTTCCACCGCCGCCGCTCCCTGTAACGGTGTAGGAGGGCTGATCAGGATGCAGCCTTCTGTAGATTTGGCTCAGCCTTGCTTTTTTTACATTTAAGCGCAACTCCTCAGGTATCCCTTCATACCATGCGTTTTCACCCGGCGGTATATGTTTGAGCATTTCTACTGTTTTTGCGTTATGGCGCGTAAACTCGTGGTTGGGTGCGTCGTCTGGGATCGGCGGATTGGTGATCGCCTCCTTCGCCGTCACATACTTGTCGGGAGTAGTCGGCGCAGGAACTTTAAACCTCAAATCCAGGTCTTTTCTGATGCCGACTATGATAATGCGGTGCCTCATCTGAGGAACGCCGTATTCCTCAAATTTATATAGATGCGGCACGATGTCATACCCTCTCCCGGCCTCGGACAATTCTTTCAGAATCTGCATGAATGCACGGCCCTCGTTGGCGCTTTGCAGGCCGCCCACGTTTTCGGCCACAAAAAACTTTGGTTGGTGAATATTAAGGACCTTGACCCCATATGTGTATAAAGGTCCATACTCTCCATCCATTCCTTTGTGTTCTCCTACAACACTGTAGTCATTGCATGGAAAACCGAACGATAATGCGTCTATTCTGGGAAGCTGCTCAATGTCAAGCTCCCTTACATCGCATGCAATGACGGATGGATCGTCTGGATCGCCGCAGATATTCCGTCGATACGTCCTGCATGCCGATTCGTTGTAGTCATTGGCCCAAACATGCTCAATGCGGAACTCTTCGCCATCAGCAGCAACCACCCTCGCCATTTTGGCTCCTAAAGCAAGGCCTCCAGGACCGCTGAAGAGTTCTCCTTTGCGAAAAATCATTGTATTACCTCCGTGGCGAAAGAATTATCAACGTGTCAGTACATTATAGAGGATTTTTGAAAAAAACAACAGCAATTCAATTAAAGCCTTCACTCGGCTCCCTTCTTGAGCTCATTCAGATATTTTTCAACAGCTTCCTCAATCAACAGATAGATATTCTTCTCCTGCAAAATCGACTGCATCTTCAACTCTTTGTGCAGGTCCGTCCGAATATCGAAGGAAACGCGCTTTCTCTCCACTTTCTTATCTTCCTTTCTTGGTTGGTTGTTATATTCGTTTAAAGATGTATTGTTTTCCTCCCCTACAGGATCGGTCAGCACTTGCGTAGGCGTGATGACTTTTTNTCCTCAATCAACAGATAGATATTCTTCTCCTGCAAAATCGACTGCATCTTCAACTCTTTGTGCAGGTCCGTCCGAATATCGAAGGAAACGCGCTTTCTCTCCACTTTCTTATCTTCCTTTCTTGGTTGGTTGTTATATTCGTTTAAAGATGTATTGTTTTCCTCCCCTACAGGATCGGTCAGCACTTGCGTAGGCGTGATGACTTTTTGCTGGCGCTTCATGTTTTTGATGTCATCTACTTTGGACACGTTCCATCATCTCCTTGTAGAAGTTTTCATACTGCTCCAGCGCCTGGTTCAACTCATTGTTTTCCTCAAAGCCGTATAGCGACAGGCGTCCGATCGGCGCCTTGCGGGTGATGATCGTTTTGAAAACCTCGTTCGTATAATCTTCCTCGATCATTTCATTGAACGCCTTCGCGTCGCTGCGGCGGACGTCGTTCATGGTTCTAAGAATGCCCAGCAGCCTTGTATTGTGCCGCCCATGAACCCTCGCTCCCTCGACGGATTCCATAAAATTCGGGACCGCCGAGTAGCACCAATTGGAGCACTCGAACATCATGATGACATACTGGCTTGCGCACAAGGCGTTGGTCGTCTGCTCGCTCAGCGAAGGCGGCGTGTCGATGACAATGAAATCGTAATGATGCCGGATCTTGTCCAACGTATCGTCCAGTATCAAGGTCGGCTTTCCCTTGTATCTTATATATTTTCCAAGGTACGTCTCCCCTGTGTAAATCCAGCGGGGGAACGTGGCCAGAAAGTTGTTGGCCGGAAGCAGATCCAACCTGTCGTTGACCTTGACTATGTACGGCTCCGGATCTCTCTCCTGCATCGCTTCGAGAACGGATTTCTCCGTGAATTCGTTGGATGGCTTCCGCGAAAGAAGCTCTGTCAAATTCCCCTGCGAGTCCATGTCGACGGCCAAAACCCTGTATCCGTCCCTGCTCAGCAAATAGGCGAGGACTCCGGTTGTCGTGGACTTCCCGCATCCGCCTTTCTGGATGCCCATGGTGATGGTGATGGCCACTTATATCACCTTCCTTTCTTCCAAGGTTTGTTTCTTCTTTTGTTTATATGATTTATTCTACGTTATTTTCTAGATTCCTTCAATGATTGCAAAAAATAAGAGCGTTAGAAACGCTTCCACTTCAATTCCGATATGAGTTGCCGCACCGCCTCCGACTCCGATGCATTTTTTGTCCGACAGTATTTTTGGAGGAGTTCATACAGCTCGTCGTCCAAGCGCACGGTAATGCGATGTGACTTGGACTTTTCTTCTTTCGGGCGTCCACGTTGGAGCTTTTTGCGTTCGACGCGCAGATCGTCATGGACGACAACATCGAGGTATCCGAACCGCTCATAAATGTTTTTATGTTTCTCTACGAATTCTTCCCACATTCGGGGAATTTCTTCAAGAAGCCGGAGGTACTCTTCCTGTAGCCTCTTTGTTTCCTCTGGGGACCGAGGGCGCCGCTTGCCGAATTCCTGAAGGACGAGAACCTGGAAATCGTGCCGCTCATAGCATCTTCCTTCCATCATCGCCATCACCTCTATTTTTTGTCTGACGCTATTTATGTTTATTATACCTCCAGACTTTCATTAATTCAACATTTTTCGTCCGACATAAAATTAAGATGCCAGTGCCAATTTTGCCTTTCAAAGCACAAATTAATCGAATCGGCGTTTTTCAAAACAAAAAACGCTGTTTTCGAGCTGAAAGATAAGGTTTTGCCATTTTGATTTTTTTGCCAAATAGCGGTATATTGTACTTAAAAATGTGATATTTTCGACAAATTTCGCCCCGAGCGTTAAGGGGAAGAGGGGGATGGAAAAAGTTGGACTGGAAAGAGGTAAAGCGGTTCGCCTATGCCGGCCAGGCGTTTATCCCTGTCAACGTGGAAAACAGAGGGGATTCGGTCAAACTTTTTCTCAGGAGCGGGGAAACTAAGCTGCTTGACGTGCAATCGAGTCTGTTTTTGAAGCGGCTTCTGACCTTCTTTGGCACAAGCATTTCGATCAACCGCCATCGGTATGGGGAGTTGGTGGGGAAAAAGCAGCTCGTTCCCATCGTATTGTCGTATGGCTTTACCATCATTCCGTTTAACGTTCGCGAGCCGGTCGGCCGACAAAGCCGTGTAGGGTGGTTTGTGTCAAGAGAGATTGAGCAGTTCCGGCAAAGATCTCCCCAGTGCACCACGATCCATCTTCTTTCCGGACATCAGATTCCTGTGTTTCATTCCCGCAAGTTCTGCATTGACCAACTCAAAAATGCAAAATGGATTGAGATGTGCTACGGGGAGATTCATGAACCGCATCGCAGGCAATGGATAAACGGCAGCGCAGTTTGTGAAACGGTGGTTATGTAGTGAAATGAATGATTTATCGCAATAAACCGGAAGGATCGGCGGCATTGGAGGCCGCTTTTTTCTTTTTTCGCTTTGAAATCGTCTTTGTCTATGGGTGTTCTCGGTTGATATGATGTTGGCAAATCGAAAGGAGGTAGGAAAATGGCCGCTTCAGAAATGGTGTCGGGCCGCACTCTTGTTTTGGACTTCTACGCCGGAAAGGACAGCGACGGAAAGGACATCATCCGCTCGCAAACCTTCAGAGTGAAGAGCGACGCAAGTGTCCAATCGCTTTACGATGCCGCCGCCGCCATCGCCAGCTTGTCGAGCGGCAGCTTGCGGTACGTGCGCACGACGTTGACCAGCCATATTATCAATGCATGATGAGAGGGGGAATGAACAATGAAGACGTTGGAACTGACGTTTAACGCTCAAGCGGGGCCGGCGCGGATTTTGATCCGCTATCCCAAGGAGCCGGTTGATCCGGTGCAAGTGAAAACGGTGATGAACCAGCTCGTAGCGGCAAATGTTTTTATGACCGGCAACGGGGAGCTGGTGAGCCCGAAGAGCGCCCGCATCATTGACCGCGAAACGCAAGACATCCAGCTGCCATAACGCATCTGTCATGAACGGAAGGTTTCTCGCCTTCCGTTTTTGAGCATTGAAAGGGGGAAAAGCAATGGATTTGTTTTCGATGATCAGTGAAGTTTCCTTCCCGATCCTTGTTTCTATCTATCTTCTGTATCGGATGGAGACGAAGCTGGATCAGTTGACCAAATCCATTCAAGATCTAACTATCGCATTGAGCCGAGGTCCGCAGAATTGATGATGGGAGGGAATTCGAAGTGGAATTGGTGGAGCTGCTTTTCCGGGCGGAGAAAAGGCTGTCCGGGCTGCATCCGTTGGTGGCGGATAAAGCTAGAGCGTTGATTCGAAAGGCTTATGAGGAAGGCATTTATATCATCATTACGCAAGGGTTTCGAACCGTCGAGGAGCAGAACCGCCTGTATGCGCTGGGGCGGACAAAACCTGGACGGATTGTTACGAACGCCCGTGGAGGATACAGTTATCATAATTTTGGATTGGCGTTTGACGTTTGTGTCTGCAATGTTTTCAAAGGTACGCTGATCCCCAGCTGGAGCCTCGACCGTCGGTGGTTTCGCGTCGGTCAGATCGGAAAGTCGCTTGGCCTTGAATGGGGCGGGGATTGGAAGAGCTTTAAAGATTATCCCCATTTTCAATATACATTTGGCCTTTCGCTTGCACAGCTGCGGGCGGGAAAAAGGCCGCCGGCCGCTGTCGTGGCTAAAAAATAGACTGTCTCGCCCCTTCCGGAAGTGGAGGGGATTTTTTTAAATCTGACAAAAGCACGTTATGTCAGATTTTTGTCTGACGTTAAATACGTTGAAGGAAGCAACACGAAGCCGCTTTGCCGCTCTCCCACTTTTTGTCCAAAAATCTTACTCATCTCCCTCATGGACAAGGGGGTGTCATATTTTGCATACCGTCCAGCCCATCAAAGATAGGGAAAAAATCGAAGCGATGAAAAAGATTTTGCGTGCTTCGTCGTTGAGAGACGAGCTTCTTTTTACGATCGGGATCAATACGGGGCTGCGGATCAGCGATATTTTGGCTCTGAGAGTTGGGGATGTGAGGAATCAAAAAGGCGTTGTCGAACGCATTGAGATCGTGGAAAAGAAGACAAAAAAGACTCGGGTTGTCGCACTGAACAGAAAAACTCGCCGCCTGATCGAGCTGTATTTAGCGCAGGAGCGGCCGCACGCCCGCGGCGACGAGCCGCTGTTTCGGAGCCAAAAAGGAGGCCGGGCGATCAGCCGTCAGCATGCCCACTACATCCTGAACCGGGCCGCCAAAGCAGTTGGGATTGTGGATCGCATCGGCACCCACTCCCTGCGCAAAACGTTCGGCTATTTCGCATACAAACAAGGAACGGACTTGGCCATGATCCAAAAAATCCTCAATCACTCCAGCCAGGCCGAAACGCTTCGCTACATCGGCATTACGCAGGAGCAAATCGATGAAGTCACTGCAGGGCTTGATCTGTGAACGAAGCCCGCGCCGGTCTTCCCGGCTGGCCGCCTTCTGGCCCTTGGCCATCCGGCTAGAGCCTGGAGAAGCCCGGCGCTCAGCCGCTCGAAGAAGCCGCTTGCGATCTAGCTCCTTCCGTTGTCCGCGGTCGTGCGAAGCAAGATCAAGAGGCCGATCAAAGTGGCGCTGTGGAAGAAAAAATCAAAACTTGCCGTAAAACGTCGTTAAACGGCTTATTTTGGCGTTTTGAAGCTTGGGGGGTAGAAAACCATTAACCCATCAAAAAAAGCGTCTCATATGGGCCGTACAAGGCCTAGGAGACCTTGTTTGTTTTTCCTCTTCAGCACAGCAAGATATATTAAACCCTTGTGTATATTGAGCGGCAGCCCCCTTTTTGCTGCTTTTATATACTTTTAGTATTTATATCTTTTAAATCTTTATATATTTTAGGAGG
>NZ_AYSF01000108.1:0-4927 GCF_000498995.1 Geobacillus thermopakistaniensis | reverse complement strand
ATTGGAAATCCGGGATGGCCGCTGCTTTGTTTGAGTATGCCCAAATTTATGGAAGGCGTATGTATAATTTTGGATAATCAACACTCGTGCCCCGAACTTGGGCGTTGTCCGAACCCGAAAGGGATGAGGGCGCAAACGACCCAAGAATCCCACGGCTTCAGCCGTGTGGAGTGTCAAATTAGCATGGCTGGACAATGCTGTCAAATTGAAAATGCCAATGCGGCAGTAATAGGATGATGAGAAAAGGCGCCCCGAAGCAACGGGGCGCCTTTGGTTGGCTTCAAGGACTTCGATCGACGGTTTGTCCATCAATCGACTTCCAGACCTTCAAGCCAGCGGCTTGCGTAGACGCTGCAAAGATGATGGAACACTTCGATCGCCTCGTTCGGATCAGCGGCAAAAAAGGTGCTCGCGGCTGTTTCGTTTTCTTCGCGGACGAATTCAAGCAAAAAGTCGGCGGCAATCCGGTTGAACAAAAGAAGGGCGCTGTAGGAGCGCTCAAGCTGGCGTTTCCGCTCGAGCGGGTCGTCGATGGACAAAAACGGACGCTCATAGCGGGCCGTCATCTCCGACAACTGGCGCTGGATTTTGCGCTGGGCGTCAGTGAGCATCGCCTCGATCGTCTGTGGCGATAGAAAGGTTTGCTCGCGCAGCATATAGCCCCAAATTTGCTTGAGCGCATGAGCCGATTCGCTCGCAAACGCGATGTTGCCGAGCAGATCGGCAACGTATTGGTCGTCGTCATCGGTTTGAATGCGCAGTTTCATAATGATTTCGAGCACATCGGAATGAATTTTTTCTTTCCGCCATGATTTCGTCAGCTCATGAAGCAAGACGGAAAGCGAGCGTGCCAATTCTTCTTTCGTCATGATCAGCCAGTCCTTTCCCAGCAACATCGTTCCCTTTCTCATTGTATCATGACGGCTGTCTATTTGAACGCTCTCCCACTTACGCAAACGCTGAGAGGTGAGAGATTCTTGGGAACACCTGTCCCACGGCAGGTTGTTGACCAAGCCATCCCCATGCGTCCCACGGTTCTGCTGTTCTCACTTGCGCTGATCGCGTGGAAGTGGGGGTCTTCTCGGTTAGAGATGATAAATACAAGCAGGAACGTTTTGCATAGCGTTGGTCCAAAAGTGTGTCATCTATTTTTTTCTCTTCGGAGGTAAGCCAAGGCGTGAAACCAATCGCTTTACAGACGTGCATGGGCCTAAAAGCGGTGTTGTTCGCTCTCTCGATGGTCGAAAAAATGTGGCAGTTTATGTTTCGATTGCTGAATGACAGGAGTTGACGTATGATGGAGGCAAAGACGATCGAAACGATGGAGGCGGGGCGGCATATGCTTGAAGAGAAAAAAGAAAGGGGAGAGAAGATGAAACCGGTTCGTTTGCGCGGCCATCATTTGCTTTGTGTGCACGGATTTCGCGGCATGGGCTACAGCCCGTCGTTCGTGGAAAAAATGTGGGAGATCGTGGCCCGCATTCGCGATGAACACGACGATTTCCCGATTGAAGTCGTCGCGGCGCTCGATGAAGCGTGCCTCGCCTGCCCGCATCATGGGGAGACAACGTGTGAAGCCGGCCCGAATTCCGATGCCCACGTCCGTTCGCTTGACGGAAACGTCATTCGCCATTTAGGCTTGGAGCCGGGCAATGTGTATTGGAAGTCCGAACTGATCCGGCGGACGGCGGAACGGGTCAAGCCGGATGATTTGGACGAGTTATGCCGCTACTGTTCGTGGCTGCCATACGGCGTCTGCAAAGAAGGGATCGCCAACGTCCGCCGCGGCAATGTGGCGCAAACGTGAGGGGGCGGACGTTTTCGGAAAAATAAAGGAAGGACGATGGAAAAACGGCGTTGCGCTGAACATCGGCCGTTCGTCAAGGCGGGGGGCTGTTGCAGCGGCATCTGTATATATAGATGCAACGAAGAAGTTTAACATATCCTTGACGGAAAAGCGGTTTGTCCATTTTCGACTGTCGAGGCAAGCCTGTAGCTTGGAAGACCGAACAACCATCCGCTTCACAGACCCATACTGGGGCTGAAAGCGGCGTTGTTCGGTCGCTCGACAGTCGACCCAATGCTCGGTAAAAGCGGCAAATGGTAAAGCTTCAAATGGCATCTATATGTTTTGAAAAGAGTCATGGCCGGCGATGGCGGCGTTTTGGGACGTTCGCGGAAATTTCTAAAAAATGAATAGTTCCATGGGCGGAAAAATGTGATATGATAAACAATTATAGAGACTTTCGACAGAAAGGGTCATGAACGATGAAAGTAGCCAAATTCGGTGGAAGTTCGGTGGCGAGCGCTGCACAATTCCGTAAAGTGGCCGACATCGTCAGCTCGGATATCGAGCGCCGCATCGTCGTCGTGTCGGCGCCGGGGAAACGGTACAAGGACGATGTGAAAGTGACCGATATGCTCATCCAGCTGGCCGAACAAATTGTGGCTGGCGAGCCGCATGAGGAAACAATGGAAGCGATCGTGAAGCGGTATGCTGACATTGCCAATGAGCTGGGGCTGGAAGCCGACGGCTTTTTGGCCGAGCTTGTCGATGACTTGCAGTCGAAAATCAGCGCCTATCGAAGCGAGCCGCCTCGGTTGTTTGACGCCATTAAAGCGAGCGGCGAAGACCATAACGCAAGGCTCATGGCGCTCTATTTGCAAGATTGCGGGCTTGAGGCGAGCTACGTCAGCCCGCTTGAAGCCGGCATCATCGTCACCGATGAGCCGGGCAACGCCCAAGTGCTGCCGGAGTCGTACGACAAACTGAAGCAGCTGCGCGAACGGCGCGGCGTTTTGGTCATCCCAGGATTTTTCGGCTATTCTCGGTCGGGCCATATCGTCACGTTCCCGCGCGGCGGGTCGGATATTACGGGCTCGATCGTCGCCGCGGGCGTCAAAGCGGACGTGTACGAAAACTTTACCGACGTCGACTCGATTTATTGCGTCAATCCGTCGATCGTCGCTGATGCCCGCAAGTTGAAAGAAATCACGTACCGCGAGATGCGTGAGCTGTCGTATTCCGGATTTTCCGTCTTTCATGACGAGGCGCTTGAGCCGGTCTATCGCGCCGGCATCCCCGTTTGCGTAAAAAACACAAACAACCCGGCCGCTCCAGGCACGTGGATCGTCGCCAAGCGCAATCATATCGACGAACCAGTCGCCGGCATTGCAAGCGACACTGGCTTTTGCAGCATCAACATCAGCAAATACTTAATGAACCGTGAGATTGGCTTTGGCCGGCGTGTGCTGCAAATTTTAGAAGACGAAGGCATCTCCTACGAACATACGCCGTCCGGCATCGACAACATGTCGATCATTTTGCGGGCAGATCAACTCGTGGATGGAAAAGATGAGCGCATCCTCGCCCGCATCCGCGAAGAGCTTGCCGTCGATGAGGTGACGATTGAGTACGGCTTGGCGCTCATTATGGTCGTCGGCGAAGGGATGGAAAAAACGATCGGGATGGCGGCGAAAGCCACGACTGCGCTCGCCAACGCCAACATCAACTTGGAGATGATCAACCAAGGTTCGTCCGAAGTGAGCATGATGTTCGGCGTCAAAGAAGAAGTCGTCAACGAGGCGGTTCGCGCCTTGTACAACGCCTACTTCCAACAGGCAACCGTAAGCCCCCTTTCCTAACGCGAAACAGGCGTCCGAAACTCGGGCGCCTGTTCTTATGTACCGAGAAGCCCCCGCTTTCACGCGATCAGCCGAAGGGGGGAATGAATCAGCGTCTTCCATCATGGATGTCCCCCAACGCCGCTCAAAATATCTTGAAAGAAGGACTTCGTTGGAACAGCCAAGTCACAGGGACAGACGGGGATGGTCTGGCTGGCAGTCTGCCTTATGGCAGGTGTCCCCGAGAATCTCCCATCTCTAAGCGTTTGCGTAGGTGGGAGAACGTTCAAGCGCTCTAAGCCGAGCTTTCTTCTTTTTTCGCTGGTTGGCGTACATAAGAGCGGCATGTTCGGAAAATACTACCAATGTACGTCAAAGAAAGCGGAAGGGAGGAAGAACGAATGCGGCAATGGCTAGGAATGGCTGTGCTTGTCGCCGTTTTCGCTTCGTTTCCGGCTGGGGCGGCGGCCATCAGCCGAAGCGAGCTTGAGCAGTACGCTGAGAGCGTCGGCTGGACAGTGAGCGACCTGTTGGCTTATTTGGATCAATACGGCTTGACAGCCGCCGATTTTCGCACCATGGATGAGATGAAACAATGGCTCGGCACGCCCATCACTGACGAGCGGCTTCATGCCGTTCTGCGCCGGCACGGGCTGACGGTTGAGGAGCTCGAGGCGCTGCTTGGCCAGTTTGGCGAAACGGTGCAAGACTACACATTTATCGAAGACTTAGACCGGGCCATCCGTTTTTACTCACAGCACAACGCCGCCATGCAGCAAATCAACGACTTGCTTGGGGCGCTCGGGATGACGGAACAAGAAGTGCGCGCCCTCACCCGCCATATTGCCTCGCTTGACGACCCGCAGTTAGCTGGGCGGCTGGCGGCGCTTCGTGAACGGCTGCGTCCGTTTGCGGAGATGGAAGGGCCGTGGACGGAAACAGAGCGCCGCAAACTGCGGGCGATGTGGGAAGAGGGGCTTCGCTTGCTTAAACTTGAGGCGGACGAGCCGGACATAAAGGCGGCCGGAGCGGAGCCGATCCGCATTCGATTGTACAACCGCCAAGGCGAGGAGGTCGCCGATATCGCCATAACGCGGGAGATGTTGACATCGGGCTACATCGTCCGCGCGGGGGAGAAAGGCATTGACGCGGGGCTGCTCGCTGTAGAGATGAAAGGAAAGATGTATGGGGAAAAACTGCCGGAGACGGCGTCACCGTATTTGACCTATACGTTGGCCGGACTGATGCTCGCTTCCGCCGGGTTCCTTCTTTACCTTTTCGGCCTGTTTTTAGGGACGAAGGA
>NZ_AYSF01000107.1:0-6783 GCF_000498995.1 Geobacillus thermopakistaniensis | reverse complement strand
TGGGTGGCCTGCAAAAACGCGCCGAAAAAACGCTTCCAACTGTCAGCCCGTTTAACAGCTGCTGGATGAATAGCTCCATCCCGATCCCCCCTTTTTGTTTGCCGTTTGGCCAAACCATCAAAGCAGCGCGGCCGATCTTTCATTCGGTCTGGCCGCCCGAATTGCCTGGCTCCGCCTCATTTCGACCGCTTTCTCCAGCTCTTGGCGCCTTTATGCCGTGCAAAATGAAATCAACGAAAATGTCCGTCAGTTCTTCTTCAGAGATGCCTCCGTCAGGCCGGAACCAATAATAGCTCCAGTTGGTGATGCCAAGCAGGCCAAACGTAATCATTTCTGCATGAAGCGACGGCTTGAATTCCCCGCGGGCGATCCCTTCTCGAACCAGCTGTTCATACCGCTTGCGAAACAACCGCCGCTTGGCGCGGATTTCCGTCAAATGGTCATCCGCCAAATGCCGCATTTCACGGAAGAAAATGCGGGCGCTTTTCTTCCGTGTGCGGATATTGCAGATGACCATATGGACGATGGCCCGCAATTTCTCCGTGCAGCTTTTCTCGGAATCTTGGACAATGCAGGCTTGCTGCCGAAGCAAATCATCTAGATAGGAAACGCAAATATCACATAGCAACTCCTCTTTGCGTTTGTAATAGTAGTAAAAGGCCCCCTTCGTTGCCCCGATCGCTTCGACGATTTCCTGCACCGACGTTTCTTTGAATCCTTTGCGTTCAAACAACTCAATGGCGACTTCCCTTAATCTTTCTTTCATCCTCCACGGTCTCCAATGCGTCATTCTCTCTCAATAATCGTCGCGATGCCTTGGCCGCCGCCGATGCACGCCGTAATGAGCGCGTATTTCCCTCCGCAGCGCTTCAGTTCATACACCGCTTTTGTGATCAAAATCGCTCCCGTCGCGCCGAGCGGATGGCCATGGGCGATGGCGCCGCCGTTTATGTTCACTTTTTCGGGATCCATCTCAAGCTCACGGTCGCAGGCGATCACTTGCGCGGCAAACGCTTCATTGATTTCAATGATGTCCATCTCATCAAGCGTCAGCCCCGCCTTTTCAAGCACTTTTCTTGTCGCCGGCACCGGGCCAATGCCCATGATGTTCGGATCCACTCCGGCGACCGCATGGGCGCGGATGACGGCAAGCGGCTTTAAGCCAAGCTCCTCTGCTTTTTCCCGCGACATGATGACGAGCGCGGCAGCGGCGTCATTGAGCCCTGAACTATTCCCCGCCGTCACCGTGCCGCCTTCCAAAAACGCCGGCGGCAGTTTTGCGAGCGCTTCCATGGTTGTGTTTGGCCGCGGGTGTTCGTCCGTATCGAAGATGAACGGCTCCCCTTTTTTCACCGGCACGGCAATGGGCACGATTTGCTCGTCAAATCGCCCTTCCTGCATGGCGCGCGCCATGCGCTGCTGGCTGCGCAAGGCGAATGCGTCTTGTTCTTCACGGCTGATGCCGTACTTTTTGGCCAAGTTTTCCGCCGTGATGCCCATCGGCGGGTCGCCGATTTCTTTCGGAGATAGCTGCGACTTTCGAAAGCTCGGCGGCGTCGAGCTGTACGGTTTTTCCGGGCGGTCCATCAAATACGGCGCGCGGCTCATGCTTTCCACGCCGCCGGCAATATACACATCTCCGTCGCCGGCCCAAATGGCTTGCGCCGCTAAATTGACGGCGTTAATGCCCGAACCGCACTGCCGGTCCACCGTCACTCCCGTCAGCTCGAGCGACAATCCGGTTTGCAGCGCGGTCAGCCGGGCGATATTGCCGCCGCCGCTTAGGACGTTGCCCATAANACGGTTTTTCCGGGCGGTCCATCAAATACGGCGCGCGGCTCATGCTTTCCACGCCGCCGGCAATATACACATCTCCGTCGCCGGCCCAAATGGCTTGCGCCGCTAAATTGACGGCGTTAATGCCCGAACCGCACTGCCGGTCCACCGTCACTCCCGTCAGCTCGAGCGACAATCCGGTTTGCAGCGCGGTCAGCCGGGCGATATTGCCGCCGCCGCTTAGGACGTTGCCCATAATGACATCATCGACATGCTCCGGACCAATATTCGCCCGCCGCATCGCTTCTTTGATCACTTCCGCGCCGTAAACGTGCGCCGGCATCGTCGCCAAAGCACCGCCTTGGCGGGCGATGGCCGTTCGTACGGCCGACACAATGACGGCATCCCGTCTCATCCTGACTCCTCCTCATCCCCTTTGTAGTACGAAACCCGGCAACTGGGCGTTCTCGATGTTACCGGGCTCGCTGCCTTGCTTCATTCATACAGAGAAAACACGGCTTCGCCCTTAATGACTTCTTTTCCATGCTGGTTGACGGCGGCGACGGCAAAGCGGATCGCTTTCTCGTCTTTTTCCTTCACCGTTGCTTTTAAGGTGATGACATCGTTCAAAAACACCATCGACTGGAAGCGGACGAAATAGTCTTGGACAAATCCTTCTTCGTAGTACGGCGTAAACAGCTTTGCGAGATTGCCCATCGTCCACATGCCGTGGGCGATAATGCCCGGCAGGCCGGCTTTTTTCGCCTCTTCATCGATCGTATGAATCGGGTTGTAGTCGCCTGATGCGCCGGCGTATTTGATTAAATCGAGCCGGGACACCGGTGCGAGCGTTACTTCAGGAAGCGACTCTCCGACTTGCCATTTGCGAATCGTCGTCATACGCTCATCGCCTTTCTAACCGCCTCGTTGATAATGATCGTCGAGGTCGAAGTAAAAACGAGATTCCCATCAGGGTCTTCGCCGTTGTTGGCGATGATCAAAAAGCCGAGCAGGCCCATGCTGCTTTGTTTTTCGTAATAATCTTTCACTTCCGCATAGCAATACAGCTCTTCGCCGACAAACAGCGGGCGCTCATAATGGAAGTGCTGTTCGCCATGGATGAGCCCTTTGGACGGCAATTTCAGCCCTTCAATGACGCCGTAGTCAAACACGCGCGGAAACGTCGGCGGCGCAATGTTGCGCCCGTAGCGCGACCGTTTCCCCGTCTCTTCGTCCCAATAAATCGGGTTTGGATCGCCGATCGCCTCCGCAAACTTTTTCACCGCTCCGCGCTCAACGACATTTTTCACTTTCGCTGACCGTTTCCCGATGTCATGTTGGTACATGCCCCGTCCTCCTCGTTTTCAGCATTTCGGACCGCCGGCGACATACAGCACTTGGCCGTTGACAAACGACGACCGCTCATCGGCGAAAAAGGCGACCGCATGAGCGATGTCTTCCGGACGGCCGCTGCGCCCGACCGGGATGTTGGCGACGCTCGCTTGGATGAGCTGCTCAAACGAAATGCCAAGCCGCTCGGCCGTCGCTTTCGTCATATCGGTTTCAATAAACCCAGGGGCGACGGCATTCGTCGTGATGCCGAATTTGCCAAGCTCAATCGCCAGCGTTTTCGTAAATCCTTGGATGCCGGCTTTCGCCGCCGAATAGTTCGCCTGGCCGCGGTTGCCGAGCGCGGATGTCGACGAAATGTTGATGATGCGCCCGTACCCTTTTTCGACCATATATTTTTGCGCGGCGCGGGCGCAGTAAAACGCGCCTTTTAAATGGACGTCCATCACCGTTTGCCAGTCGTCATCGGTCATTTTAAACAGCAAATTGTCGCGGATGACGCCGGCGTTGTTGACGAGAATATCGAGCGAACCGAACCGATCGACCACTTCTTGGATCGTCGCTTCTACTTGTTCGCGGTCGGTGACGCTCGCCACCTTGGCGTAAACGTCATACCCTTTTTCCCGCAGCTCCGCAGCCGTCGCTTCAAGGGCTTCTGCGTTTAAATCAATGAACGCCACTTTCGCTCCTTCTTCCGCGAAGCGGGTGACAATCGCCTTGCCAATGCCGCGGCTTCCTCCGGTCACAAACGCCACTCTTCCTGCAAACCGTTGGCTCATCGTGTTCTCCTCCCTTTCGATAACGCTTTCATTTTTTTAGATGAACTGTCCAAGCTTGACGTGCCCTTTGATCAAATTGCGGGCGATAATGAGGCGCTGAATTTCATCCGTGCCGTCGTAAATGCGCCACAATCTCGCTTCACGATACCAGCGCTCGATCGGCATTTCTTTCGTGTAGCCCATGCCGCCGTGGATTTGCATGACGCGGTCGACGACGCGGTTGCCCATGTTCGCGCCAAACAGCTTCGCCATCGAGGCTAAATGGCGGTTGTCCTCCCCTTGGTCAAGCGTAAAGGCCGCGTTTAACACAAGCCATTTCGCCGCTTCGATTTCTACCGCCGAATCGGCAATCATCCATTGGATCGCCTGCCGCTCGGCGATCGGTTTGCCGAATGTGACACGCTCCTTCGCATAGTCAATGGCCATTTGCAAAAGCCGCTCGGCCGCTCCGACCGCACGGGCGCCTACGACCCAGCGGGCGTAGCCGATCCACTCAAGCCCAAGCTTATAGCCGTGATGCAGCTCGCCTAAAATGTTTTCTTCCGGCACGCGCACGTTTTCGAAAATTAAGCTGGCTGGAGTGGAAGGTCCCATCGTATGTATCGGTTCCGAACGCCAGCCCATCTCGCGGTCGACGATAAAACACGTCACCCCTTCACGCCCGTTCGAAGCTTGGTGACGCTCTTTGTCGGTGATGGCGATCACCATGACAAAATCGGCGTCGTTGCCGCCGGTAATGAATGTCTTCTCCCCGTTTAACACCCACTCGTCGCCGTCTTTCACCGCCGTCATTTTAATGTTGCGCGTATCTGATCCTGCTCCCGGCTCGGTCATGGCAAAGCACGATTTTTTCTCGCCGTTGATCGTCGGGATCAAATATTTTTTCTTTTGCTCTTCATTCGCGTAATACAAAATGTTGTCCGCCGATCCGCCAAACTGGAACGGAACAAGCGTTTTCGACACTTCCATCAACACAATCGCCTGCATGACATGGCCCAAATTCGCGCCGCCGTATTCCTCCGGCGTGTTGATCCCCCAAAACCCCGCTTCCTTCGCTTTGAGCTGCAGCTCTTTTAATTTTTCGGGCGGGAGCCCAGGCTTCCCTTCGCGCTCATTGCGCAATACTTCATTTTCGAGCGGCATCAATTCTTTTTCGACAAACTTGCGGATCGCTTTTTGCACCATGCGCTGCTCGTCCGTTAAGCGCAAATACATGATGGTCCCCTCCCTTTTCCGTTACGCCTTTATGCTCGACTCCACTCATCAAAATACCAACCGGTTGGTATGTTATCTTTATTATATTCGAATGTTCTGAAAAGTACAATACCTTTTTTGATTTTCGTCCAACGGGAAAACGCCATATGCGTTCTCCCGTTGGCATGGAATCTATCGATCTATTCCGCCTGTATTTGCTTGCGCACGCTAGCGACCGTTTTCCCGATTCCGCCATAAATGACAAGGTCAAACATCCCGTCCATTCTTGTCGCTGTTTTGTTGATCAATACTTTCCTTGTTGCCGGCGATTCGGCGGCGACATAAAACGGGATTTGATTCACGGGCGCCACTTCCAAACTTGTTCCCATCGCCAGAAGCAAGTCGCTGGCGGCCGCCGCAGCAAACGCTTCTTCCATGCGCGGCACGAGCCCGCCAAACAAAACGACATCCGGTTTGACAATCGTCTGGCACTTTTCACAGCGCGGCACCTCGTGACGGTTGATAAACGACAGATCATACTTGTTGCCGCATGACGGGCATGTCGCCGTCTGCAGCGTGCCGTGCAGCTCAATGACATTCGTGCTTCCTGCTTTCGTATGCAGCCCGTCAATATTTTGCGTCAAAATCGTCACCGTCTTGCCCATCTCCTCAAGCCAGCGGAGAAACCGATGCCCGTCATTCGGGGCAAAGCCGCCCATCATTTTTAATGAAAACATCCGCTTGAATCGACGCCAAAAATCAACCGGATCTTTTTTGTAATAATACTCTGACAAATAATATTCGACATTGTCCTCTTGGGCGTAAAGGCCGTTTTCGCTACGAAAATCAGGAATGCCGGATTCCGTGCTCATCCCCGCCCCGGTCAGGACGGCGATCGTATTCGCCTCTTTGATCCATTGCGCCAGTTGCCGGATTTGGTCCATCCTCGTTCTCTCCTTTCCTACGAACCTCTTGGTTTTGCCAGTCTCGCCTTCGGTTCTTTTCGAGGCCATAACGTATAGCTGAAACTCCAGACAAAATCAATCACCAAAACCAATGTCCAACGGGCTGGCATAGTTTTCTCACAAATGGAATCGCCTGCAAGAAAAACCCCTCTTCCGAACGAAGAGAGGCTACCGTAAATTGAACCCTTTCCCTTCCACAAACTCCTTCATGTACATCCGGACTTGGCGGCTGAGCGTATCGGCCATCTGCCCGGTCCATGTGTCGCGGCGGCGGCCGTTTGTCCGCTGCTCATAATACGCCGAAACCGTTTCGTTGTAGCGTTGCAATTGTTCGAGGAATCGGGCGCGGTCTTGGTTGTATTCGTCCTCATGATAAACGTGTTCAAACGGCAGCCGCGGCTTTGGATCCGGCGTTTGCGCAGGATAGCCGACGGCAAGCCCGAACAGCGGAATGACCCGTTTCGGTATGTTAAGCAGTTGGCATACTTCCGGCAGGTTGTTGCGCAGCCCGCCAATGTAGCAGATGCCAAGCCCCATCGACTCCGCGGCAATGGCGGCGTTTTGCGCCGCAAGCGCCGTGTCAATCAGCGCAACCATAAACTTTTCCGTACTCTCAAGCGATGGAAGCACGTCTTTTCCTTCTAGCTCGCCAATGAGCTCATGGCGGTGAAAATCAGCGCAAAAGACAAAGATTTTCGGCTTGATTTTGACAAGCGTTG
>NZ_AYSF01000106.1:0-5042 GCF_000498995.1 Geobacillus thermopakistaniensis | reverse complement strand
CCGATCTTGGGAGACACGTTTATTATTTCGGCCGCCGGAGACGATGGACAATGAATCGCGACAGACCGAAATAATAAACGTGTCTCCCATGACAATATGGACAGTGGGTGTCCCCGGTCGGGGGATTCTGAGGACACAGCATATCATCGTGTCTTGAAAAAACGAACTTAATTTATTAAAAGTCAGCCGAAAAGACCGCGCGCCATCCTTCCTCGACGACCTGCCTTCCTTTCGAAACGAAGCGAGCCCGACCGTCAACGAGCGTCGTGACGGTCGTATAATCGATGACCGCCGCCTGGTGGTGGGCGGCAATCAAGCGGCGGACGACCAAATCATACACCTTCCGCTCGTCGTCCGACAGCTTCTCCGGGGCAACAACTTGTTCAGTCGGGATGATCGCGTAGTGGTCGGTGACTTTTTTCTCGTTTACATAACGTTTATTCTGTAAAATCGACGGCTGCGGCAGCGGAAAATACGGCGCGTACGCTGGAAACGATGACAACTTTTGCAAAATGGCAGGGAACGTTTCCGCTTCCCCTTTCGTCACATGCATCGAATCGGAACGCGGGTACGAAACGATCCCTTTTTGGTAGAGCGATTGCAGCACATCAAGCGTCTTTTTCGGCGAGAAGCGGTACAGCTTGTTCGCTGTCGCCTGCAGCGTCGATAAGTTGAACAACAGGGGCGGCTGATACGTTTTCCGCTCCGTGCGGACGTCGGCGACTTCCGCTCGT
This sequence comes from Geobacillus thermopakistaniensis, assembly GCF_000498995.1. Lineage (NCBI taxonomy): Bacteria > Bacillati > Bacillota > Bacilli > Caryophanales > Anoxybacillaceae > Geobacillus > Geobacillus thermopakistaniensis. Next base: position 4,308 of record NZ_AYSF01000106.1, on the reverse strand, counting down.
TTTCCTTGGCAAAAGGCAGCGATCTTTTTCGCCATCTCCTCGTCCTTGAGACGCGTTTGGCCGTTTTCATCCGTCCATTTTCCTTCATAGCGCTTATCGCCGATGACAAACGAAGCGACGACTTCCCAAAACGATTCAGGGCGGAACTGCTCAATTTCCCGTTCACGCCGGACGATCAGCGCCAATGTCGGCGTCTGCACGCGTCCGACGGAAAACACATCATTCATCCCGCGCTCTTTCAGCAAGAGGCTGTACACGCGCGAGGCGTTCATGCCGACGAGCCAATCAGCGCAGGCGCGGGCGTACGCTTCCTCATAGAGCGGGCGCGTCGTCTGCTCATCAAGCAAACGGCGGAACCCTTCCTCAATCGCCTTCGGGGTCAAGGATGACAGCCAAAGCCGCTTGATCGGCTTGTTGACGCCGCTCATGCGGATGATGTTGCGCACAATGAGCTCCCCTTCGCGCCCCGCGTCGCCGGCATGGATGATTTCCGTCACTTCCGGCTTTCGCAACAGTTCCTTGACCACTTGAAACTGTTTCGCCTTCGCTTTTTCGATCTCATACTCGAACCGTTCCGGGATGATCGGCAACGTGTTGAGCGTCCACCGTTTCCACTCGGGGCGGTACCGCTCAGGAGCTGCGAGCTGGAACAAATGCCCGATCGCCCATGTCATATACGCCCCGTTGGGAAACAAGTCATTCGGCAAAATTTCGATATAGCCTTGCCGTTTTTTCGTCCGAAAAATCGAGGCGAGCGTCGCCCCTTGGTCCGGCTTTTCCGCGATAATGACTTTCATCGTCCTTTCCCCTTACGGCACATCATGCCCCATGGAGCTTTGCAAAATGGCGAACCATTGCTCGCGGGAAAGCGACAAAGACAGCGCCCGCACCGCCCGCTCGATGCGTTCTTGTTTCCCCGAGCCGACAATCGGCATCATCCGCGCTGGATGAACGAGGAGCCACGCGTACAGCACTTCGTCGATCGTCTCAGCGCCCACCTCACCCCGCACTTGTTCAAGCGTCCCGCGCAGCCGCACCGCCCGGTCATCGTCAGCGGAAAAAATCGCTCCACCGGCGAGCGGCGACCATACCATTGGCGGAACGCGCTTCTCAAGGCAAAGGTCAACGGTGCCGTCTTCAAGATTTTCCAACCGATACGCCGATACTTCGATTTGGTTGGTCACGAGCGGAAACGGCAAATACGACTGAAGCATTTCCCACTGCGAACGTTTAAAGTTCGAGACGCCGAAATAGCGCACTTTTCCGTCCTGTTTCAGCTGGCAAAACGCCTCGGCCACCTCTTCTGGATTCATGAACGGATCCGGACGGTGAATGAGCAAGACATCGATATAATCCGTGCGGAAATTGGCGAGCGACTGCTCGACCGAGGCGATGATATGGGTTTTGCTTGTATCATATAATTTCATCCCGTATTTTGGCGGCCGCTTGATGCCGCATTTCGTCACAATCTCGATCTGACCGCGCAAGCTTGGCTTTAACGCCAGCGCTTCGCCAAAGCGCGATTCACACGTGTAGTCGCCGTAAATATCAGCATGGTCAAACGTCGTAATGCCGCGCTCAAGACAAAATTCAATGAGCCCGAGCAGCTGCTCGCGCGAATAGCCCCAGTCCGCAAGCCGACAACAGCCGTGAATGAGGCGGGAAAAAGTCAAATCGTCCGCTAAACGGATTCGTTCCATTGATCGTCTCCCTTTCTTTTTTTGGTTTTGGCTAAAATCGTTCCGCTTGCGCATACTACCAACAAGAGGAAAAAACGGAAAGGACGTGATGATATGAAGCGCTGGCTTCTTGGGCTCGCCGCCGTGCTTCTTTTGGCCTCCCCATGGCCGACATCAGCCGCCGAAACTGCATACGAATGGAATGTGGCCGACATTTACCCATCCGAACACGAATGGATGCGCGACTACAAGGCGGTGAAAAACGCCTTGCCGAAACTGGCGGCGTTTGAAGGGAAGCTTGACGATGCGAAGACGATCGCCAAACTGTTCGCCCTAAACGAACAAACGGCCCGCAAGCTCGAAAAACTGTCGCTTTACGCCCATTTAAAACGCGATATCAACATTGAAGATGAAACGGCGGCCCGGCTCGGGGCAAAAGTGGAAGCGCTCGCCGCCCAATATGCGGCGAAAACAGCGTTTATCGAGCCGGAACTGCTCGCCCTCCCAGAGCGGACGCTCAGGAAGCTCCAAAAAAGCAAACCGCTGAAAGCGTACCGCTATTACTTCCATGAGTTGCGTGAGCAAAAGCCGCATACGCTCACGAAACGCGAAGAACAGCTGCTCGCGAAACTATCGCCGGCGCTCGGCGAAGCGGAGAACATTTATGACCACGCCGCCCGCGGCGATTACGAGCCGCCATCTGTCAAGATGCCGAACGGAAAGACAGTGACATTGACCGATGACCAATACGCCGCCATGCTCGAGCACCCGGACCGCCGCTATCGAAAGGCGGCGTTTGAAGCGAAAGCCAAAAGTTATGAAGCCATGGAACAAACCGCAGCCGCGACGCTGTATGCCTCGGTCAAAGCGGATGAATTGTATGCGAACGTGCGCCGCTATCCATCCGGCCTTGCCGCCGCGCTGGCCGCCGATGACGTACCAAAGGAAGTGTTCGATCACTTGATCGCCGCCACTCGCCGCCACTTGCCGGCGCTTCACCGCTATGTCGAACTGCGGCGGCGCGCGCTCGGGCTTGACCGCGTCCATAGCTATGACTTGTACGTGCCGCTCGTCGGCGAAACAATGAAACCGATTCCGGTCGAAACGGCGAAGACGCTCATAGTGGAAGGACTCAAGCCGCTCGGCGCCGACTATATCAAACAGGTGCACCGAGCGTTTCAAGAACGATGGCTTGATGTCTTCCCGCGCCCGAAAAAATATACCGGCGGCTACAACACGGGAGCGTATGACACCCATCCGTTCATCTTGCTCAATTACAACGGTTCGCTCGACAGCGTATTGACGATGGCTCACGAGCTTGGGCACGCCATGCATTCCGTATACACGAACCGCGCGCAGCCGTACCATTATTCCGGTCATTCGATTTTCACCGCCGAAGTCGCCTCGACCGCGAACGAATGGCTCATGCTCGATTATTTGTACAAACAGGCGAAAACAAAAGAAGAAAAACTCCGCCTGCTCATCGAACAAATCGAGCAAATCCGCGGCACGTTGTACACGCAAGTGATGTATTCCGAATTTGAACGGATGATTCATGACAAAGTGCGCCAAGGCGGCAGTCTGACAGCGGACGAACTGAACCATCTTTGGCTTGGCCTGCTCAAAACGTATTACGGCCCGGCGTACGCCGCCGATCCCGGCGCCGCGCGCGGCTGGCTGCGCATCCCGCATTTTTATGACGCCTTTTATGTATACAAATATGCCACTTCGCTCGCGGCGTCGTACACCATTGTGAGCGACATCCAAACCGATACAAGCGGCAAGGCGGTGAAGCGGTACAAACAATTTTTGCGCTCCGGCGCATCCGATGATCCGATCCGTCTGCTCAAGCGAGCCGGAGTGGATATGACAAGCCCCGAACCGATCGAGCGGGTCTTAGGTCATTTCGCCGAACTCGTTGACGAACTCGATCGACAGCTGCCAAGCCAAAACCGTCAGCGGTCTACATGAAAGAGGTGTCCCGCGCCGTTCGGGACACCTTTGTTATTGCGGCGGAAAAAAGAATATCGCTTTGCGCTGCAACGCGCCGGACCGGTTAAGGCGGTCGATCGCGCGCAAAGCGACACCATGCGCTTGCCCCGCAGCCAAGGCGGTTTATTCACTTAAAGATGCACCTGCAATTTTTTCTTTCACCTTGCGGATGTTTTCCATCTTATTGTCCCAGCACGCTTGGCTCAAATCGACGGGATATTGCTCGGGATTGAGCGTCCGTTTGTACTCCTCCCAAAACAAGCGCAAGCTTTCTTTCGCATACGCTTGAATGTCCGGAAGCGGGGGCGACGTATACACGAGCCGGCCGTTGTCGAAGATCGTCACATGCAAATCACGCGCTTCGAAATTGGTGACGAATTTGCTGATGAACGTGTACACCGGATGGAACATTTTCAGCCGCTCTTCTTGCTGCGGGTTTTCGCTCTCTAAGGCGATGTAGTCGCCTTCCGCTTTATGGTTGATTTTGTTGACGATGCGGTACACCCGCTTCAGCCCCGGCGTCGTCACTTTCTCTGGATTGCCGCTGATTTTGATTGTATCGACCATCTCACCGCGTTCGTTTTCAATCGCCACCATTTTGTACACGGCGCCGAGCGCTGGCTGATCGTACGCCGTA
>NZ_AYSF01000105.1:0-15303 GCF_000498995.1 Geobacillus thermopakistaniensis | reverse complement strand
AGAAATGCTCAAAAAAATACGCCGAAAAGTCGTTTATTGTCCGCATACAACGGCTGGCATCACCATTAACGAAAACGCGGATCCAGATGTCAAGCGCGACATGATGCGCCGTTTTGATGAAACGTATCCGTGGGAGCATCCGCTTGACCGCCATATGGAAGGAAACACGGCCGCTCATATGAAAGCGAGCACGGTTGGCGCGTCGCAGCACGTCATTATTCACGAAGGCCGGCTGCTGCTTGGACGCTGGCAAGGTGTGTATTTTTGTGAATACGATGGGCCGCGCCAGCGGACGTTGTATGTGAAGGTGATCGAAGGTTAGCAACCATAATTTTATTATGTAAACAAAAGGAAAAGAATAAGGCGGAGAGACGATAGATAGGTTAGCAAGAAGTTTGGGCGAATTATGGATAACCCCCGGACAAAGTGTTTTGTCCGGGGGTTACCGTTACGCCGGCGTCGTTAAAATGAGCGGCCCGTTTTTTGTAATGGCGATCGTATGTTCATATTGCGCTGAATACGAGCCGTCGATCGTTCGCGCCGTCCAGCCGTTCGGATCCATTTTGCTTTGCCATGCCCCCATGTTGACCATCGGTTCGATCGTGATGACCATCCCCTCCTTTAAACGCATCCCTTTTCCTTTTTCGCCGAAGTGGGGGACATACGGCTCTTCGTGAATCGTCGGGCCGATGCCGTGTCCGGTGAAATCGCGTACGACGGAAAAGCCGTGCGCTTCGACGTACGTTTGAATGGCGTGGCCGATGTCGCCGATCCGATTGCCGAGAACGGCTTGCTCGATTCCTTTATAGAGCGACTGCTCGGTGACGTTAAGCAGCTTTTCCACGTCTTTGCCGACGTCGCCGATGGCGTACGTCCAGGCGGAATCGGCGAGCGCTCCGCGCAAATTGACGACAAAATCGATCGTGACGATATCGCCTTCTTTCAGCGGCTCATTGCGCGGAAACCCGTGGCAAATTTCATCGTTAATGGAAGCGCATGTCGCATACGGATAGCCGCGGTATCCTTTTTGTTCCGGTTTGGCGCCGTATTTGGCCAAAAACGTTTCAACGAACCGGTCGATTTCCATCGTTGTGACGCCCGGTCCGATGCGTTTGGCGATCTCTTGATGACAGGCGGCGAGCAGCTTCCCCGCCTCGCGCATCAATTGAATTTCCCGTTCCGTTTTGACGTGAATCATGCAACTGTCTCCTTTTCCCTCGATGTGTTTCGCTTCGATAGTATTGTAGCAGAAACCGCTGTGATGTTAAACTAGGGCGATCCGTTCGCAACTGGGGATCTATTCCTGAATTTTACCCAAAAATAGTTTACTCATCTGTGCGAAGGACGGCTAAAGGAAAAGATGCCCAGACCAAAAGAAAAGGCCCTTTGATGGCTGGGCATACAGGATATCGATATGTTGACCTTTGTTCACAAGAGCCCTTGCGGCCGGTCTTCGCTATATCATAAGGCGGCAAACAGCTGTTTTTCTTTATCAGAAATCGTTGAGGAAGAAGGAGACGGTGCGAGCGGCAAATAAATCGACACCGTCGTTCCTTTATGTATTTCGCTTTCGATGCGAATCGTTCCGTTCATCGATTCAATGATGCGGTAGACGACCATCATTCCGAGCCCCGTGCCTTTGACGCCTTTCGTCGTAAAATACGGTTCGCCAAGCCGTTCGAGCTGTTCTTTCGTCATGCCAACGCCGGTATCAGCGATGCGGATGAGCACACGTCCGTTGTCAATGGAGACGTATACTTGCAACGTCCCGCCGTTAGGCATCGCTTCGATGGCGTTTTTCATTACATTGAGCAAACATTGACGGAATTTTTCGCGCTCACCGATGACGGAAAATGGGGCAAGCGTCGCTTGAATATCGACGCAGCTCATATTGGCGAGCGGGCGGAGGATGTCAATGACTCGCTCGATTTCGAGCTTCACGTTCAGCTTTTCCGGCGTCTCGGGCGCCGGCTTGGCAAACGTCAAGTAATCGGTGATGATCGCTTCAGCTCGGTCAAGCTCCTCAATGGCGATGCGCGCATACTGGCGTCGTTTGTCGGCAGCGAGCGGCTGCTCTTCGATCAGTTGGATAAACCCACGCGCCGCGGTGAGTGGGTTGCGAATTTCATGAGAGATGGAAGCAGCTAAATGGGTGACGGCTTCCATTTTCTCGGCGCGAATCACTCGTTTGCGCAGCGCGATGTTATGGTGCACCATTTCCTGAAACGAACAAACGATGAGCATGCTGATGGGCTGTACAAACAAAAAGATAAGCGCAACGGAAGGCGGAGGAGAAACCGCAGCAGCCATCCACTCCGCTATGGCGACGGTCAATAGGCCAGAGCCGAAGCTGAGCGATGCAGCGAACAGCGTGCGCTGTTTGGTTGGCAGCTCGACAAACCGTTTTGTCAATAAACTGCTTGTTGCAGCGATGGCGATGGAAACGACGACGGTGACGAAGACGCCAGCTCCGCCGAACAGCGAGCGGTAGGCGATCGCCGTAAACGCTAAAACCGTCGCCGCCCCCGCTCCGCCGTACAAACCGCCAAGCCACAGAGGAATTTGCCGCAAGTCGAAGATGAAATCGCTCTCTGTTCCGACCGGGAGGGTGATGCATAACATGATCACGACGGCGTAACAAATGGTCGGCAAATAAAGGCGGAATCGTTTTGGCCTCTTCTCCTGCTCCGTACAGAGGGGAACGAGGAACACCGGCAGAAGGATGAAAAACAAGTTGAGCAAAAAGTCTTTGAAAATATTCAGCATCGCGGCACCTTCTTTCCCATCGTCAAGCTGCATAACCAGAATTTCTACAAAAACTGCGAATATATTACATTGTAACTGGAAAACTGTCTGGATGTTAAGGTGAAATCGATAGCCTTTTTTTGCTATAAATCTCGTTTTTTCGACAAATATAGGTAAAAAGAACTATTTTGTTCTTGATAAAAAATACCCTTTATTTTTTTATATTATTCTATAATATTTTAATTGTATATATTTTCTATCAACCTTTTATTTGATATGGAGGGATATTTTTGAAAAAACGGTCGATTCCATCACTTGTTGCGGCGCTGTCGCTCGGCATCGGGCTGTGGGCATCTCCGGCGGAAGCGCCGAAAGCGGCTAACGCCCCCGGCATTCCAGCTGTGAAGCAAGGGGGACCGGTCGATTTTGCGATTGCCAATGAGGAAAAGCTGGCGGAAATGTTGAAACGGAGCGGAAAGCTTCGCGCTGATGCGACTCCTGCTGAGGTGGAACAAGCAGTGCGCGACTATTTGCGGCAAAAGGCGATTCATATGCCGCGGGGAAAAGGAGAATTATACGATAAAGAGGCAAAGCGCGCCGAGGCGATGCAGGACGGACAGCAGACAAATGGCGTGCTGAACGGGAAAGGGAAAAAGCTCGGACAATCGAAAACGGCTTCCGTGCCATCCGTCAAGCCGGAGCCATGGAACGGCGGCAAGCGGGTCGACCGTGTACTCGTTTTGCTCATCGAGTATCCGGACTTTCCGCATAACAACATTCAGCCAACTGAAACGGATATGTATTATAAAGATTATACACGCGAACATTATGAAGATATGATTTTCGGCGGCGATGACGGCTATTACGATGGACCGAATGGCGAGAAGCTTATCTCAGTAAAAAAATATTATGAAGAGCAATCAGGCGGCAGCTATTCCATTGAAGGAAAAGTGGCAGGCTGGTATCAGGCGAAGTATCCGGCTAAATACTATGGCGGAAATGTACCGGCGCCGGATGGCAATGACGTCAATCCACGAGCGCTTGTGCGCGAAGCGCTGGCGGCAGCCGCCCAGGATCCGACCATTGATTTGCGTGAGTTTGACCAAGAGGATCGCTACGATTTAGACGGCGACGGCAATTATCGCGAACCGGACGGTTTGATTGACCATTTAATGATCATTCACTCCAGCGTCGGAGAAGAATCGGGCGGCGGTTCGCTCGGCGGCGATGCCATTTGGTCGCACCGCTGGAATTTAGGATCGGTGTACCGCATTCCGAATACGACGACGGATGTGCCGTATTGGCGCGGCCAACTGGCGGCTTACGATTATACGATTGAGCCGGCTGACGGGGCGGCAGGAGTGTTTGCTCACGAATACGGCCACGATTTAGGGCTGCCGGATGAATACGATACGATTTACTCCGGTCTGGGCGAGCCAGTTGCCTATTGGTCGATTATGTCAAGCGGAAGTTGGGCGGGACGCATTCCGGGCACCGAGCCGACCGGCTTCAGCGCCTGGGCGAAACAGTTTTTGCAGTCGACCATGCCCGGCAGCAACTGGCTGAGCGGAACGACCGTTGAGTGGAACGAAGTAACGCCAAACGGTGTTGAAGTCGTGCTCGATGAAGCGAACACGAAAGGGACGAACAACGATGCCGTGCGCATCAACTTGCCGGACAAAGAAACGGTCATCACGACCCCGCCAAGCGGTGCGTATGCCTATTTCTCCGGCAGTGGAAACAACTTAGATCATACGATGTCAACGACGATCGATTTGACGAGAGCGTCCAAGGCGACGCTGGCATTTGATACATGGTATGCGATTGAGAAAGACTGGGATTATGGGGCGGTAGAAGTAAAACCGCATGGCAGCAACGAATGGACAACAATTCAAGGAAACATTACGACGACCAACAATCCGTACGGGCAAAACCCGGGCAACGGCATTACCGGTACGTCAAACGGCTGGGTGAAGGCGGAATTTGACTTGTCGGCCTATGCAGGACAAACGATTGACCTTCGCTTCCATTACATCACTGATGTAGCGGTGTCGGAAGCTGGCTGGTATGTTGACAACATTCAAGTGACGGCAGATGGAACAATCGCGCTCACAGACGATGCAGAGGGCGACAGCGCTTTCGCGTTGGACGGTTTTGCGAAAAGCGACGGCATCGCGCGCTCGAAGCATTATTATTTGCTTGAATGGCGCAACCACCGCGGCGTCGATGAAGGGCTCGCCCATATTTTGCGCGGCGACCGGCTTCTTTCGTACGATCCAGGGCTTGTCGTCTGGTATGTGGATGAAGGCTATGACAACAACTGGACGGGCGTCCATCCGGGCGAAGGGTTTCTTGGCGTTGTGGATGCCGTTTTCGGCTTTGTTTTATTGGGTAAAAANCAGGGCTTGTCGTCTGGTATGTGGATGAAGGCTATGACAACAACTGGACGGGCGTCCATCCGGGCGAAGGGTTTCTTGGCGTTGTGGATGCCGACCAGCATACGTTAAAATGGTCGGGCAATACGACAGCGTCGACTCGCTATCAAGTGCACGATGCGGCGTTCAGCCTGCAAAAAGGAGCCCCATTCCGCGTGGCAATCAATGGCTCACAGCTGATCGACAACGATACATCGCCGACGCCGGTGTTTGACGACAGCCGGTCGTATGACAATAAAGGGGCCGTCGACGCCGGCCGGAACGTGCCCAACTATGGCCTAAAAATCCGCGTCATCGGTGAAAGCGTTGACCGCACGGCAGCGCGTGTGTTGATCCACCGCTGACCACCTCCAAAGGCGCACGGAACATTTCCGTGCGCTGAACATTTATCGACACGGTTTGTCATCCCTTCGTCGAATTTGTTGATTTTTCTTTCCCCCTTTTTTCCGCTTTTTCCGTTTATAATCATAAGTAGGATCGGATGAGAAGGGGGAACAATCAGAATGGAATGGTATGAACAGCTGTCGGCGTGGATTGCCGAGAAGCAGCCGGTGCGTGTAAAAACCTATCAAGGGGAAGCGGTCGTGCTGCCGGTCAAGCTGTATCAGGACACGCGCAAACTGTTTGTTTACAACCGGCAAATGCGTCTAATGAACATTCCGTTGGACCGGATCATTTCCGTCGAGCCGACGCGCATCATCGGTTCCTTTGACCGTCGGGGAGAAGAGGCCATGGTACATACTCGTTGAACGGAGGGCACGCGTCTTTGGGCGCGTGTTTTTTTGATGGTGGTCGGCTGTTTCTGCCTGCGGTCTGTTCTGTTGCGCTGGGCTCTATACCCAATGAAGGCGGCATTCGCGTTGCGATGTGCCAGGGAGCGGAATGGTTTTTGTTGCATAGGCAAAGACCATCTTTTAGAATGGAAAGGACGAACGACTGACCATAAGGGGGAAGGGACATGCATGGCAAACGGATTGCCTTGTGCGCGTCACGCAAACTGGACGAAATGACAACGCTTATTGAAAAGCAAGGAGGAACGGCCATCATTCGTCCGGCGCAAGGGACCGTCTTTTCAAAGGGAAGCGAACTGGGAGAGGAAATGCGAACCGTCATCGCCATGCGGCCGGACTGGATCGTATTTACGACGGGAATCGGCTTTGAGGCGCTGTTGGAAGCGGCCGACCGGGAGGGAATGGCTGCTCAATGGCATCGAACGATCAAGGAAGCGAACGTGGCTGCCCGCGGCTATAAAACGGTGACGGCGTTGAAACAAATCGGCGTCACCCCGGTGGCCGCAAGCGAGGACGGGACGACGAAAGGGTTGATTGCTGCTCTTTATGGGCACGACTTTGCGGAAAAAAACGTTGTTGTACAGCTGTACGGCGATACCGCGCCAGCCTTGAAGCAGTTTTTTCTTGAACAAGGCGCTTTGTATACGGAATTGTTGCCATACCGGCATATCGCTCCGGATGAGGAGACACTGGCGACATTGTATAAAGAAATCGTCGGGCGCGAAGTCGATGCCGTCTGTTTTACATCGGCGATGCAAGTCCGCTTTTTCTTTTCGTTCGCCCGCGAGAAAAAAGAGATCGCACCGCTGCTTGACGCGTTTCGCACCGATGTCGTGGCCTGCGCCGTTGGCAAAGTGACAAAAGAAGCATTGGAAGAAGAGGGAGTCGATCGCGTCATCGCCCCGGAACATGAGCGGATGGGAGCGATGATTGTGACGCTTGCCCGTTATTTTCAACAATAAGCCCTGTTGAGGGTTGTTTTATATCAATTGTCCAACCTGCTATATAAGAGATCATCTTTTTGTTAAATGTTTTATATTATGTGTTTCATCAAAAATGCTAAACTGTTTATTTTTTGTCACAGTTTTTCGAACATTTTCCGCTTATAATAAAACTGGGGATGTATTTTTCATATGAAAGGGCGGGGCGAGCATGAAACGAAGCTCATTCCAGCAGATGGCGAGCACGGTTCGGCGGGGATTTGCTACGGCGCGTCGCTCATGGGGGCGAGCGTGCTGTTTTTTTTTGCGCTTGCCTGTCGGCGGTGTGATATGACTCACAACGATGGAGATGCTGCACACAGTATAATGGAAACAACGGACGGATCATAAAAAGGAGGAATTGATGATGCATTCATTTTGCCATATGGGCGGCCCTGAAGGGGTGAAATTATGCGCCGGTCTGGCGCAATTAAAACAAGAACACGGCCCGCTGCGCGCCCAAATGGAGCAGCTGCTTGCCGCAGCGGAGGCGATCGGCCGCGGGGAAAATGACCGCAACTGGCGTGAGCCGCTCGCTGATTTGAGAGAAAAAGTTGAATCGTTCGTCGCCGCCCTAGATCCGCATTCGGAGCGGGAAGAAGGCGTATTGTTCCCAATGATGGCTCGGTACATCGGGCGGACGACCGGCCCTATCGCCGTTATGGAATACGAACACGAACAGGCGAAAACGCGCCTTTCCATGTTTTTAGAAAAGACCGCCCAGCTGCCGGAGAACATCGACAGCAGGCAGGCGTTGACGCTTGCCGGCGCGGTGATTGAGGCGTATCATATTTTGGATGAGCACTTCATGAAAGAGGAGAACGTGCTCTTCCCGATGGCCGAGCGGTTGTTGTCCGATGCGGAGAAAGAGGAGCTGTTTGCGCGCATTAACTAAGTAACAAATGGAAAACAGGATGCCCCAAACGACGGGCATCCTGTTTTTTATTATTGGTTCATTTGTTGGCAGGTTGTTATGCGATCGTTAGGGTATGCGGAAGCGCACGTTGTTTCGTTCCCGCCACCGTTAAAGTTGACAGGCCGGCTGTTAGGCAATCGGTTTGCCCCCTCCGCCTGTTCAGTTTAGGGTTCCTGATGTGACGCCCGCCGCTCGCTTACTTGGCGCGGTTGACCGGCTCTGCTTGTTTTGGCATTCGCTTTCGATAGACGACGTAGCTGCGCTGCAAGTAGCGGAGCGGGAAGCTGAATACGTGAACGAGACGGGTGAACGGCCAGACGGCGAACAAACCGAATGCAGCGAGAATATGAATCTGAAACCAAAGCGGCACCGCTTCCATATAAGCTGGGTTCGGACGGAACGTAAGAAGGCCGCGAAACCACGGGCCGATTGTCGTCCGGTAATCAAACCCGTGCGAATCGATGTTCAGAAACGTCGACGACAACCCGCTGGCGATCACGACAAGCAAAAATCCGAGCGCGACCCAGTCGCCGGTGCTGCTTGTCGTCCGTACGCGCTTGACCGTCAAGCGGCGGCGAAAAAGGATCACGAAACCAACGAAGGCCGCCAAGCCGGCCGGAATGCCGCCTGCCAAGGCGAGGGCGTGGTACATCTCTTCTGTCACGCCAAGCGCCTCGTAAAACGGCTCGGGAATGAGAATGCCCATCACGTGGCCGACAAACACGAACAAAATGCCCCAGTGAAAGAGAAGGCTTCCAAGGCGCAACTGCCGTTTTTCGAGCAGTTCGCTTGATTTGGATGTCCAGCCAAACTGGTCGCGCTGGTAGCGCCAAATATGGCCGGCGACAAATAGGACAAGCGCCAAATACGGAACAATCACCCAGAGAAATTGGCTGGCCATGCCGTTGCACCTCCTTTCGGGAGCGGCGTCACGCCGAGTTGAGTGAATGTGTGATTGAGCGCGTCAAACAGCTGTGCATACGGGCTGCCTGCCGCTGCCAGCCGGTCGCCGATTTCGCGGATATGGCCGGCATAATCGGCGAGCAAGGCGGTCGTATGCTCTTGATCTGCATAGGCCATCCATTCAAGCATGAGCGGCAAGTAGTCGGGCAGCTCGTGATCGGAGACGGCGAATCCGGCCGCCTCGTAGCGCGCTTTTAAGGCGACGAGTTCGATTCCGCGCTCCCGCTGCTCGCCGTTTGTCATATACGTCAAGTACAAATTCGTTTTTTTGCCGAAATCAAATGTTTCGACATATTGCTCCATCCGCTCTCGAGCCGGGGTGACCGCGAGCTGTTCGGCCACAAAAAAAAGCCGAAAAANGTCATATACGTCAAGTACAAATTCGTTTTTTTGCCGAAATCAAATGTTTCGACATATTGCTCCATCCGCTCTCGAGCCGGGGTGACCGCGAGCTGTTCGGCCACTGCCAAAAGCGGCGCGCGGACGGTTTCATCGTCAAGCGAGCGGATGGCGTCTAGGCAGTCAGGAAGCGATTCGGCCCACTGTTCGTCCGGGTAAGACAACAAATACGATACACATAGAAAGACCGTTTGTTGTTGTTCGCTGTTCATCGTAAATCCTCCATTTCATTGTTGAAGGGGGCGGGGCTCGCCTTCTTTCTCCTTTTACAGCGTGCCGCAAGCGCCCGGGCCGCCGGCGAACGCCAGCCCGCAGCTGCCTTGTTCCGCGTACAAGTCAGCGACTTCTTCGCGGTGCGATGCTGGAATGACGAAGCGGTCTTCGTATTTGGCAATCGCGAGCAAACGGTACATCTCTTCAATGTCTTCACGGCTTAAGCCGAGCGATTCAATGAGGCGGATGTCCGGCTGTTTGTTCGTTTGTTTCGCCCGCATGTTTTTCGGCGCGATTTTATTCCGTCGGANTTCGTATTTGGCAATCGCGAGCAAACGGTACATCTCTTCAATGTCTTCACGGCTTAAGCCGAGCGATTCAATGAGGCGGATGTCCGGCTGTTTGTTCGTTTGTTTCGCCCGCATGTATGAGCGCATGGCCGCCATTTTTTTCAATGTCGTGCGGATGTGCGCCGTATCGCCCGCCGTCAGCAAATTCGCCAAATATTCGATCGGAATGCGCATTTCATCAATGGCCGGGAAGATGTCATCGGCGCTCGCTTGGCTTCCTTTTCCTTCGATCGTATTCATGATCGGGCTCAGCGGCGGAATGTACCATACCATTGGCAGCGTCCGGTATTCCGGATGCAGCGGCAAAGCGATTTTCCAGTCGACGATCATTTTGTAAATCGGCGAGCGCTGTGCGGCGGCGATCCATTCGTCCGGGATGCCCGCTTCTTTCGCTTCGGCGATGACAGTCGGATCGTTCGGATCAAGGAAAATGTCCAGTTGAGCGTGATATAGCTGTTTCTCATCGGCGACGCTCGCCGCTTCTTTCACTTGATCCGCATCATACAGCATGACGCCGATGTAGCGAATGCGGCCGACGCACGTTTCCGAACAAATCGTCGGCATGCCGGCTTCGATGCGCGGGAAACAGAGCGTACATTTTTCCGCTTTGTTCGTTTGCCAGTTGAAATACACTTTTTTGTACGGGCAGCTTGTGACGCAATACCGCCAAGCGCGGCAGGCGTTTTGGTCGACGAGGACGATGCCGTCCTCGTCGCGTTTGTACATGGCGCCTGACGGGCAGCTCGATACGCATGACGGATTGAGGCAATGCTCGCAAATGCGCGGCAAGTACATCATAAAGACATTCTCAAATTCCGCTTGGATCGCCTGCTCCATTTTGACAACGTTCGGATCACGCAAACCGGTGATATGGACGCCGGCCAGATCGTCTTCCCAGTTCGGCCCCCATGACAGCTCCATCCATTCGCCGGTGATGCTTGATTTCGGCCGCGCCACTGGCTGGTATTGTTTTAGCGGGCTGTTCGTCAACGTTTCATAGTCGTAATTCCACGGTTCGTAGTAATCGTCGATCGTAGGCTGGTACGGATTGTAGAACAAGTTGACGAGCCGCATCGCTTTCGAGCCGGATTTGAGCCGCAGTTCGCCGTTTTTCAACTCCCAGCCGCCTCTATACTTCTCTTGGTTTTCCCATTGTTTCGGATAGCCGATTCCGGGTTTCGTTTCAACGTTGTTAAAGTACATGTATTCAGCGCCGGGGCGGTTCGTCCATGTGTTTTTGCACGTGACGCTGCACGTATGGCAGCCGATGCATTTGTCCAAATTCATCACCATGCCGACTTGCGCTTTAATCTTCAAGCCAATCAACCTCCTCGAGTTTGCGGATGACGACGTACAGGTCGCGTTGGTTGCCCGTCGGTCCGTAATAGTTGAATCCGTAGCTTAACTGTTTTTCGGCCTCATTTTGCTGAGTTGGGTNTGCGTCGGCTTTACGTGGATGCGCGTCGGGCTGTTGTGCGTGCCGCCGCGGTTGTTTGTCAGCTTCGTGCCCGGCACGTTAATATGGCGGTCTTGCGCGTGGTGCATAAACGCCATGCCGCGCGGCAGCCGGTGGGAGACGACGGCGCGGGCGACGACGACGCCGTTTTCGTTGAAACATTCGATCCAGTCGTTGTCGTTGATGCCGGCTTCGGCCGCATCATCTTTGTTCATCCACACGGTCGGCCCGCCGCGGAAAAGCGTCAACATCGGCAAGGAGTCGAAATACATGCTGTGGATCGACCATTTGTTATGCGGCGTCAAATAGTTCAAGATGACTTCCTTTCCGTTTTCTTTCGGGCGTTTGTTTGAAAACGGACGGTGCGGCAACACCGGCTTGAACGTCGCCATCGTTTCGCCAAACTCGTGCATCAGTTCATGATCGATGTAAAACGACTGCCGGCCGGTCAACGTCCGCCACGGGATGAGCCGTTCGACGTTCGTCGTAAACGGCGAGTAGCGCCGCCCGCCTTTTTCCGAGCCGCTGAACGCCGGCGAGGTGATGACCGTTTTCGGCTGGGCGGTGATTTGTTCAAACGTAAAGCATTCTTCCTCGCGTTCTTTCGCTAAATCGGCCAATTTCAAATCCGTCTTTTTCTCAAGCGCCTCCCACGCTTTCACCGCCATTTTGCCGTTTGTAGTTGATGACAGCGTCAAAATCGCTTCAGCCGCTTTTTTCGCTTCGCTGATATCCGGGCAGCCGTCGGCGATGGAAGCGCGCCGGACAGTGCCGAGCCGGCGTTTCAACTGTTCATACTCGTCTTTCGCTGACCAGGCAATCCCTTTTGTGCCGATCGGCTGGCGGGCGACGTTCGGACCCAGGGCGGTCATTTGATCGTAAATGAGCGTATAGTCGCGCTCGATGACATGAATGTTCGGCATCGTTTTGCCCGGAATCGGTTCGGTTTCGCCTTTGCTCCAGTCTTTCACTTCACCGAACGGCTGCGCCAGCTCTTGCGCCGTATCGTGCAACAGCGGAGTGGCGACGACTTCTTTCATCGGCTTTAAGCCGGCTTGTTTGGCGACATCAGATACGGCTTTCGCGAGTGATTTGAAAATATCCCAGTCCGAGCGCGCTTCCCAGAGCGGAGGCACGGCTGGATTGAACGGATGGACGAACGGATGCATATCCGTGCTGCTTAAGTCATGTTTTTCATACCATGTCGCTGCCGGCAGGACGACATCGGAGTAGAGCGCTGTGCCGGCCATGCGGAAGTCCAAGTTGACAAGCAGATCGAGCTTGCCTTCCGGCGCTTCATCGCGCCAGCGGATTTCTTCCGGGCGCAGGCTGTCGCGGTCATCGTTTAACAAGCCGTTCGTCGTGCCAAGCAAATGTTTTAAGAAGTATTCGTGCCCTTTGCCGGAGCTTGAGATTAAGTTGGCGCGCCAGACGATCAAGTTGCGCGGAAAATTCGCCTCGTTGTCCGGATCTTCGATCGCAAACTGCAATTCTTTCTTTTTCAGCTGTTTCGCGACGTAGGCGCCGATCTCTTCCGGCGTGCGGGCTCCATGGCTTACTGCTTCGTTATACAGCTCGATGCCGTTTTTGTTAAACGTCGGGTACGACGGCAGCCAGCCAAGCCGCGCGGCCAAGACGTTGTAATCGCCAGGGTGTGAATAGCGCGCTTTTTTGGCCAGCGGTGAGATGAGCTCATCGACCGGCCGCTCTTCATAGCGCCATTGGTCGGTCGCAAAGTAAAAGAATGACGTGCCGTTTTGCAATTTCGCTGGTCCGACCCAGTCGCGGGCGGTGGCGATTGTCTGCCATCCTTCCACCGGCCGCAGCTTTTCCTGCCCGACGTAATGGGCCCAACCGCCGCCATTCACCCCTTGGGCGCCGACGAACAAGACAAGGTTCAAGACGGCGCGGTAAATCGTATCGGAGTTGAACCAATGGTTGATCCCGGCGCCGACGATGATCATCGACCGGCCGTTTGTGTCGATCGCGTTGTCGGCAAACTCACGGGCGATTTTCACGACGAGTTCGCGGTCGACGCCGGTGATCGCTTCTTGCCATGCTGGCGTGAATGGCACCTCGTCATCGTACGAGCGGGCGACTGTGCCGCCGATGCCGCGGTCAATGCCGTAGTTGGCCAAAATCAAATCATAGACGGTCGTGACGTAAACGTCTCCTGTTACGGTTTGCACTTTTTTCACTGGAACCGCGCGTTCGATCGTTTTTCCGCCCTCAGCGGTGAAATATGGAAGCTGGATCGAGATGACTTCATCTTCGCTCCCTAAAAACGACAGGCGTGGCTCAAGCGGCTGTTCTGTTTCCTCATCAACAAGACGCAAGTTCCATTTTCCTTTGTCTTCCCAGCGAGCGCCGATCGTTCCATTCGGCACGACAAACGAGTCGGTGTTTTCATCATAGATGACCGGCTTCCATTCGGCATTGTTCGTTTGTTTGCCAAGGTCTTTCGCCAACAAGAAGCGGCCGGCCGTCCATGCGCCGCCGTTTTGTTTTAAGGTGACGACAAACGGAAAATCGGTGTACGTTTTGGCATATCGTTCAAAATATGGAACGGTCCGTTTGACGTAATATTCGTTTAAAATAACATGTCCCATCGCCATCGCCAAGGCGCCGTCCGTCCCTTGCTTCACCGACAGCCAGTCGTCGGCGAATTTTGTCGACTCGGCGTAATCTGGGCTGACGGAGACGACTTTCGTGCCGCGGTAGCNGCGTCAAGCGTGAAAAACAGGCCGAAAATCCCTTGCTTCACCGACAGCCAGTCGTCGGCGAATTTTGTCGACTCGGCGTAATCTGGGCTGACGGAGACGACTTTCGTGCCGCGGTAGCGCACTTCGGCTAAAAAGTGAGCGTCCGGAGTCCGGGTGAGCGGGACGTTCGAGCCCCAGGTGATGATGTAGCCGGCGTTGTACCAGTCGCTTGACTCCGGCACGTCCGTTTGGTCGCCCCAAATTTGCGGCGACGCCGGCGGCAAGTCGGCGTACCAATCATAGAAGCTTAACATCGGCCCGCCCATCAGCTGCATGAAGCGCGATCCGGCGGCATGGCTGACCATCGACATGGCTGGAATCGGGGAGAAGCCGACGTTGCGGTCCG
This sequence comes from Geobacillus thermopakistaniensis, assembly GCF_000498995.1. Lineage (NCBI taxonomy): Bacteria > Bacillati > Bacillota > Bacilli > Caryophanales > Anoxybacillaceae > Geobacillus > Geobacillus thermopakistaniensis. The sequence goes on along the minus strand of NZ_AYSF01000105.1, from coordinate 947 downwards.
GGCCGTATTTGACGACCGTATACAATAAAGAAGCGGCGACAAGCGTCAATGCTTCATCCCAGCTGACGCGCACGAATCCGCCCTTCCCGCGCGCCTGTTTGTAGCGCTTCGCTTTTTCGCGGTCTTCAACGATGCTTTTCCACGCCTCAAGCGGGTTGTTTGGATGATGGGAGAGCGCCTCGCGCCACATGTCAAGCAAGATGCCGCGGACATACGGGTATTTGACGCGCAGCGGGCTGTACATATACCATGAGAAGCTCGCGCCGCGCGGGCAGCCGCGCGGTTCAAAGTCCGGCATATCCGGCCCGGTCGACGGATAGTTGAGCTGCTGTCCTTCCCAGGTGACGATGCCGTTTTTGACGTAAATGTTCCAGCTGCACGACCCCGTGCAGTTGACGCCATGGGTCGAGCGGACGACTTTGTCGTGCTGCCAGCGGCGACGGTACGCATCTTCCCAGGCGCGGTCGCCGTAGGTTGTTTCGCTATGGCCGTCGGCTTGGCGCTCGATCGGCCGAATATATTTGAAACGGTTGGTGAGCGGAGATCGTTTTCGTTTCATTTGCTTCACTCCTTATTAGCGTTGTGTACTTTTAACTATAGCCATGATGTCAATAACGCGATGTTAACTTTGTCACACTTGGCATCATTGTCACAAATCCGTCAAAGAAACGAACAAATATTCTTTTCTGTGGTATAATGGGGAAAACGATAAAAGTTTGAGGGGATTTCGTTGCGATACTCCAGCCATGTCATTGCCACATTATGCCTCGGCGCGGCGGCGGCCGCGCATACAAAGCTGCCGTTTACCGCCGCCTATACGGCGGGGCTTGTCATCGGCAGCCTTCTTCCTGACATTGACGAGCCGTCGTCATACGTCGGCCGCCGTTCGTTCGGCGTCGCGGGGAAAGTAAAAGAAGCGTTTTTCGGCCTGCTTTTCCGGTGTTTTC
>NZ_AYSF01000104.1:0-9423 GCF_000498995.1 Geobacillus thermopakistaniensis | reverse complement strand
TGTTATGTAAAATCTGATGCTGTCCTGCGCATCGGACGTCGTCTTGCTTGGCCTTGGAATTGGCTGGCAGCGTCTGGATTTCTCATCCCTCGGCTGTTGCGCGATCATATATATGACACGGTCGCCAACCATCGGCATCGTCTCACTCTGAAGCGCGATCATTGTCAGCTGCCGCCGCCTGAGCTGCGATCCCGCTTTCTTGATGAATGGCCGCTGTGGTGAAGAAGGAAAATACGCCCGTTTGTCGTATTGAAAAGGGAAAGAAACGTGGGAGGGGAAATGGATATGGCAAACGGAACAACACGGTGGCTTGATGAATGCACGCCTCGGGCGCTTGAGCGTTTTGCCGATGAATTGATCGCTATGGCCGAGCAAAGGGAGAACGAGGATCGGCGCCGGTTTTACGAAGGGATGGCGGTGGCGGCGAAACTCATCGCGCTCCGTTGGGAAGGAAAATGTGCCTATATTGATGATCATTTGCTTGATAACGTATACGAGGCGTTGGCTGTCTTCTCATTGGAAAAACTTGAGGAAACGCTGGCCTTGGAGGCAGAAGAGGCGCATGGCGGCGGCCGCTGCTCGTTTTGTCTCAAAGAAAAACCAAGGCTGGCCAAAGGTCCGCTGGCGGCAATTTGCGACGATTGCCTGCAGTTTGGGCTGCAAGTGATCGCCAAGCAGCCGTAATCGAGGCGGCGGTCATCGTGAAGGCGATGGCCGTCGTTTTTCTGCATAGCGGATAAGCGGGTAGGACAAGGCGAGCAACACGGCGATAAAGGGATGACGCCGCTCCAATGAAAATGCGCCTAGACGCAGCCGCCGGCTGTTCCGGCAAGGCTTCCCTAAATCATACATTGATGATGGGAAGGCGCGGCAGGGAATGCCAAACGTTTCATGAACGCTCCATGAAGACCGTTCCATCGGACATCGTGGTTCGTTCTCAAAGCCTGATTCTCCCATGGCCAACATGTGCAAAAGATGGAGCGCCAAAGGGGACGAAGGCCAAAAGAAGAGAGGAGGAAGGAGAATGATTCCGGTCGTAACATCTGATGAAATGTACGCCATCGACCGAGAAGTGACGGAGCGGATCGGCATCAGCGCTGATTCGTTGATGGAAAACGCAGGGCAGGCGCTGTTTCGGGTGCTGAAAGGGCGGATTCCGCGCGCTGATAGGGTGGCGGTGCTTGCCGGGGCGGGCAACAACGGCGGGGATGGGTTTGTCGTTGCCCGTATGTTGAAAAGCTGCGGCTACGAAACCGATGTATGGCTCATTCCACCAAAGGAAAAGGTGAAAGGAGCGGCGCGCACCGCGCTTGAGGTGTACGAGCGGTCCGGGTATTCGTGGATTCCGTATGAAGGGAATGAACAAGAGTTTGCGATGCGTGCGCCGCACTACGACGTGATCATTGATGCGCTCCTTGGCATCGGCGTGAAAGGCGAGGTTCGCTCTCCGTATCAAGAAATCATTGAACAACTGAACCGCTCGCGGGCTGTTGTGTATGCAATCGATGTGCCAAGCGGGGTGCCGGCGGATGGCGGTGATGTCGCCGCGGCCGTTCGCGCGGATATGACGCTCACCATTCAATGCCCGAAGCTTGGGGCGTACACATTCCCAGCGGCCGATTATTACGGGGAACTCGCTGTTGTAGATATCGGCATTCCGCCGCTCGTGGTCAAAACGAATGCAGCCCGTCGGTTCGTGTGGGAGCGAAGCGATGTCATGCGGACGATGCCAAAGCGGAGGCGGTCCTCGCATAAAGGAACGTATGGCAAACTGCTTGTAGTCGGCGGATCGAAAGCTATGGCAGGAGCAGTGACGCTCGCCGCCAAGGCAGCGCTGCGAAGCGGGGCCGGACTTGTGACCATGGCTGTTCCAGAAACAGTGTACGAAGCGGTTGCCAATCGGATGCCCGAGGCGATGTGCAGGCCATGGCCGGCCGAAGGGGGAGCGTTTGCCGGCGCGGCCGATTGGGACGGGCTGGATGTCGATGCGCTCGCCGTTGGTCCAGGCATGGGGAGAACGGAAGGGGTGCGCCGTCTTGTTGGGGAGTTGGTGCGAAAGCCGGTGCCCCTTATCCTCGATGCCGATGCCCTATTTTTCTGGGATGATTACGCTGAACAGGTGCGCCGCCGAAGCGCGCCGACGGTGATCACCCCTCATCCGGGGGAAATGGCGCGCATCGTCCGTCGCTCCATTCGCGAGGTCGAGCACGACCGCTTTGGGTTATCCAAGCGGTTGGCGATGGAATATGGCGTGTATGTCGTGTTGAAAGGGCCGTATACGATTGTTACGGCGCCGGATGGATCGCAATATGTCAACACGACCGGCAACCCGGCTTTGGCGAAAGGCGGCAGCGGTGACGTGTTGACGGGCATCGTGGCGGCGTTTTTGTTGCAGCACGAGGCGGTGCAGCCTGCGGTGAGCAATGCGGCGTTCGTGCATGGAAAGGCTGCTGATTGGCTTGTTCAACACGGTCATTCGCCTTGGGATGTATTGGCGTCGGACGTTGTGGAGGCCTTGCCGGCTGTGCTCGCTTCGCTGGCGTGATCAACCGGTCCATTGAAAGGGGCGCTGGGGGATGAAAACGATCCAGCTGGCTTGCGAATAACCGGCTGGCGTTTTCTTTCTCCCAGCCTTCTGCGCATAAGGCATGTGGTTCGGGCGCAAACTTTACCGCTGAGGCCGTATTTGCGGCTGCAGCTGTAATCGTTGGTTTATCAGCCGACAATCTTCCACTGATCGCTGGGCTGCGCCCTTCACGCGCCTGAAGCGGGAGTCTTCTTTCGAAACGATGATCAACGTTGCGGAAAGGCGGAAGTTCCATTTTTGGACAAACATGGATATCATGAATGTAGAAATAGAAGAAGGGAGATGGGAGTCATGCCGCAATTTGTTTGGCTCGAGACGGAGGAGGAAGTAAGAAGCGCTTTTCCGGTCATGCGGGAGCTGCGCACTCATTTGGATGAAGAAACGTATGTCGCGCTTGTGCGTGAAGCGCAAGAAAAAGAAGGGTATAAGCTTGCGGCGTTATATGATCAGGACAAAATGGTTGCCGTTGTCGGATTCATGCCGATGATCACGCTCTATAACGGCCGTTTTATTTGGGTTTGCGATTTGGTCACGACATCAGCCGAACGTTCGAAAGGGTATGGAAAAGCGTTGCTGTCGCATGTGCACGAATGGGCGAAGGAGCACGGCTACGGGATTGTCTCGCTGTCATCCGGCCTGCAGCGGGTTGACGCCCATCGCTTCTATGAGGAAAAAATGGAATATCAAAAAGTGAGTTATGTGTTTTTGAAACGCTTATCGATTTGAATCCAACGGCGTCCGTTCAGCGAGCGCTTTTCATTTTGTGGTAGAAAGTTGTTCCACTTTTCATTATAATAAAAAATATATAACTCGTATTTTGGAATTAATATTCTAATATTCGGAACAGAGGGGCAATGATGAATAAAACGGTCTTAAAAACAAAAGAACTGCTTGATTTGTTTCTCGATTGCGAACGGTTGACGCTGCCGGAAATGGTCGAGCGGCTTCGGATGCCCAAAACGTCGGTGTACCGGATGGCGCAGTCGCTTGTTGTCCTTGGTTTTTTGCAAAAACGAGGCGATTACTATGAGCTCGGTTTAGCCTTCTTGACGTTTGGCGCGCTCGTCGCCGAGCGGCTCGATATTCGCCGGGCGGCGCTGCCGGTGATGAAGCGGCTGAAAGAGGAGACGAACGAAGCGGTGAATCTTGTCATTCGCGACGGCGATGAGGCGCTGTATATTGAAAAAGTCGAGACGTCCGAGCCGGTGCGCGTCTATACGAAAGTCGGGCGGCGCGCCCCTCTGTATGCCGGGGCGTGCCCTCGTGTCTTGCTCGCGTTTATGGACAAGGCGGATCGGGAACGTTATTTAGAACAAGTCGAGCTTGTCAAAATCGCCAAACATACGGTGACCGACAAAGAAGCGCTGCGCCGGTTGTTGGAAGAAGACCGGGACCGCGGCTATACGGTCAGCTATTCTGAGCTGGAAAACTATTCGGCCGCCGTTGCGGTGCCGATTTTCAACCATGAAGGCGCGGCGGTTGCCGGGCTGAGCGTTGCCGGGCCGGAACAGCGCTTTTCGCCAGATGATGTGGCGCGCATCGTTCCGCGATTGAAGCAGGCGGCGATGGACATTTCGCGCGAACTCGGCTTTCGGGGGAAGGGATGACGGTGGAGTATACGTTGTTTCCATTATGCGAATATGCGGTGACGGTTCGNTTTTCGGCAGGATTTTAATGATATCGTCCACCAAACGGCCGCCCGGCTTCAGGCCGAGCGAAAAGAAGGCATCGAGGAGATCGTGCCGGCGTTTTCGTCACTCACCATCTACTATGATCCATTGGTGATCGATTACATCGGCATAGGCGCATGGCTAAGGAAAAACATCAGGCGGTCTGAACAAGCGGTGCGGCGTTCGGCGCGGACGGTCGTCATTCCCGTCTGTTACGGCGGCGAATTCGGTCCGGATTTGCCGGATGTCGCTCGTTTCCATGGGATGACAGAAGACGAAGTGATAGCGCTCCATTCGGCCGGACGCTACCGAGTTTATATGATCGGCTTTTCTCCTGGATTTGCCTATTTAGGAGGGCTGTCGCCGCGCTTGGCGACGCCAAGGCGGTCGGTGCCGCGCACAAAAGTGCCTGCCGGTTCGGTCGGCATCGCCGGCGGACAGACGGGCGTCTACCCGCTTGCGACGCCGGGCGGCTGGCAACTGATCGGTCGAACGCCGCTGAAGCTGTTTGACCCGCACCGAGAGAAGCCAAGTTTGCTTGCGGCTGGCGATATCGTCGCGTTTCAGCCGATTGGGGCTGATGAATTTGCACGTTGGAGCGAGGAACATGATTGACGTCATCGAGGCTGGGTTGTTTACAACCGTGCAAGATGGCGGGCGTTTTGGCTACCGGCATGCCGGCGTGCCGGCGGGCGGGGCGATGGATGCGTGGGCGTATCGCCTGGCTAATGCGCTTGTCGGCAACAACGGTGATGAGGCGGTGCTTGAGGCGACGATGGCCGGACCGACGCTTCGGTTTCGCGTCGAGGCCGTCGTTGCGGTATGCGGCGGCGATTTCCCGTGCACGCTCAATGGGCAGCCGATTTCCCTTTGGAAACCGGAGATCGTCAAATCGGGCGATGTGCTCGAAGTAGGGGTGTGTCGGACGGGGTTTCGGGCGTATATCGCTGTATCAGGCGGCATCGACGTCCCGCCCGTGATGGGCAGTCGTTCCACGTACGTTCCAGCCCAGCTTGGCGGGCTTTCAGGCCGCCCGTTGCAGCGGGGCGATGCACTGCCGGTCGGCGTTACTCATGGGCGTCGTGTTATCGGCCGGATGCGTTGGGGTCTTGCTTCGGCCGCCCGCCGCTATATTGGTGGGAAAACGAAAACGGTGCGCGCGGTTCCCGGTCCGGAGTATGACGAATTTACGCCGGCGAGCCGCCGCCAGTTTTTCGCCGCCCGCTATGAGGTGACGACGCAGTCCGATCGGATCGGCTATCGGCTTTCTGGACGGGCGTTGGCGCTTGTGCGCGAGCGGGAGATGGTCTCGGAAGCGGTCGTTTTCGGCACGGTGCAAGTCCCGGCATCCGGCCAGCCGATCGTATTGATGGCGGACAGCCAGACAACCGGCGGCTACCCGCGCATCGCCCAGGTTGCGTCTGTGGATTTGCCGATTCTCGCGCAGGCTCGTCCGGGTGACTTTATCCAATTTCAGCCGATCGAGCCGGAAGAAGCGATGTGGCTTTATCGGGAACAACAGCAACGGCTGGCTCGATGGATTGCGGCCATTCGCCGTCAATGGGAGGGAGAACGGTGAGGACGATTGATTTGAATTGCGATTTCGGCGAAAGCTTTGGGGTGTATAGGCTTGGGCAGGAAGAAATCTTATCGTACGTGACCTCTGTCAACATCGCCTGTGGGTTTCACGCCGGCGACCCGCTCGTCATGCGGCGGACGGTGCAACTCGCCATCCAGCATGGCGTTGCCATCGGCGCCCATCCGGGGTTTCCGGACTTGTTTGGCTTCGGACGGCGCGCCATGGCCGTTTCGCCAGAGGAGGTATACGCCTATGTAGTCTACCAAATCGGCGCGCTGGCTGCGTTTGTGAAGGCGGAAGGCGGCGTGATGACGCATGTTAAGCCGCACGGCGCCTTGTACAATATGGCGGCGAAAGACGCGGCGCTGGCCGAAGCGATCGCCAAAGCGGTGCATGATGTCGATCCGATGCTTGTCTTATACGGCTTGTCGGGAAGCGAACTCATCCGCGCCGGCCGCGCCTGCGGCTTGCGGACGGCGAGCGAAGTGTTCGCCGATCGGACGTATCAGGCGGACGGTTCGCTCACCCCAAGAAGCGATCCGCGCGCCATCATCGCGGATGAAGACGAAGCGGTCACGCAAGTGCTTATGATGATCCGCGACCGGCGCGTTCGCTCGGTGCAAGGGACGGACGTGGCGATTGAAGCCGACACCGTCTGTCTCCATGGCGACAATGAACAGGCGGTGCGATTTGCCAAGCGGCTCTATCAAGCCTTGCAAAACGAAGGAATCGCCATTCAGGCGCCGCGCCGAGAGGAAAGACGATGAAGAAAGCCGGAACACCATATTTGGCGCCCTTGCCGTCTTCTTTAATGGTGTATATGGGCGTGTGCACTGCCATGCAGCAGCTGCCGAATAAGCGCCTTAAGCAGGAAACTCGCTTAGGGCGCTGTTTTCATTTGGAGCTGTTTATTGCTTCTTCTAACTTATACCGATTTTTTGGCTGGCTCAATGAAATGGCCTTCATGACAGTCGATCTTCAATTGGTTACAATAACAAAGAGAGGTGACGGAACGAGAAAGGAGTACAAAAGGATGCACTACGCCATTCCGACAGTGGTGGTCAGCGAATGCCTCGGCTTTTCTGCCTGCCGGTATAACGGCGATATCATTCACAATTCGTTTGTCTCTCGTTTAGGGGAGTCTGCTCGGCTTGTGCCTGTATGCCCAGAAGTGGCCATTGGGCTTGGGGTTCCGCGGGAGACGGTCCGACTTGTGAAACGAGGCGAGGAAAGGCGGCTTGTGCAGTCGTCGACGAACCGAGATTGGACGAGGGAAATGAATTTGCCACCTCCTTTGTTTTTGACAGAGGCGGAGCGGGCCGCGCCCCCTGGATACTCTTTGTTCAGCGCGGTGCAGTTTGGATACGTTTTGATTTTGGCTGCCGCTTCGGCCGAACGGAACGAGTCGAAGAAAAAGCTGGCTGCGAGCGCAAAGGAAAGGACAAGCGGGATCACGAATCTCATCATGTGTTCCTCCTCTTTGCAACATAATGGTAAGCTTTTCCGGAATCATATTTTGCCATATTGGCTTTTGTCTATCAACCAAAAACGAACAAGCAAATGATGACGGGCCAAGAAAGGGGAAACGGTATGCACGGAGCAGACATCAAAGCGATCGTCTTTGATTTGGACGGAACATTATACGAGGAAACGGAGCATTTTGACTATTATGCCGAGCAGGTGGCGAAACGTCTTCGTGAAGCAGATCGGCCGCGCTTTTGGGACGACTACCGCGCCGTGCTCGCCGCCTGTTGTAGGCGGTGTATTTTTGTTTTGTATATTCAGAAAATTATTGAAAATATTTATGAAAGCGTGTACAATAAAAAATAGTCGGCTATATACCAACTGGTCAGTAAAAAAAGCTATCCAATGCTGCTTGCGTGGAGGCTGCCGCAGTGAACGATCGCGTGAAAAGGAGGAGGAAAACGGAATGAATACGAGACATTACCCGTATTGGCCGAAACGGCTCTCAAAAACGCTGGCTGTGCCGGAGACGACGCTGGTCGACCATTTGGAAACAACGGCGAAGCGCTATCCGAACAAAACGGCGATTTACTATTACGGAGCCGTGTATTCGTACAAACAGTTGCTCGATGAAGTGAACGCGTTGGCCGGCTATTTGCAGCAAAAGCTGTCCGTCAAACCGGGCGACCGCGTTCTATTGTACATGCAAAATTCTCCGCAGTTTGTCATCTCCTACTATGCCATTTTGCGCGCTGAAGCGATCGTCGTGCCGATCAATCCGATGAACACCTCAGAGGAGCTTTCCTTTTACGTCAATGATTGCGAAACGAGAGTCGCCATCGTTGGGCAGGAGCTGCTTGACAAAGCGGCCCCGCTCCTTGGACGAACGGCGTTGGAACAAATCATCGTCGCCGCTTATTCTGATTATGCTTCCGATGAATCGCCGGTTTCGCTTCCGGCTGAAGTGGCGGCGCCGCGGCGGGCCATTGGGGATGAGCGCATTCTTTTATGGGCGGACTGCCTCGGCGCCCAATTGCCGCCGCTTCCATACAACGGCCATGTTGATGACATCGCCGTCTTGCCATACACATCCGGGACGACCGGGGTGCCAAAAGGCTGCATCCACCCGCACCGGACGGTGAACGCCAACATCGTCGGCGCCTACCACTGGGGCGATGTGACGAGCGATTCGGTCGCGTTGGCGACGCTGCCGTTTTTCCATGTCACGGGGATGGTCCATAGCATGCATACGCCGATTTTCGCCGGCGCCGCCATGGTGTTGATGACGCGCTGGGATCGGGACGCGGCCGCCCGGCTGATTGAATTGCACCGCTGCACGCATTGGGTGAACATCAGCACGATGCTGATCGACTTTTTGGCCAACCCGGCGCTTGGCCGGTATGACATTTCCTCGCTTTCGAGCATTTCCGGCGGCGGAGCGGCGCTTCCGGAAGCGGTCGGGGAAAAATTGTTCCAGCTCACCGGCGTCCGTTATTTTGAAGGCTACGGGCTGACGGAGACGATTTCGCAGACGCATTTCAATCCGCCGGACCGGCCGAAATTGCAATGTCTCGGCGTTCCGTCGTTTGACGTCGACGCGCGCATCATCGACCCGGCGACGGGGCGGGAGCTTGGCGTCGGCGAAGTCGGGGAGATCATCGTTTGTGGCCCGCAAGTGTTCCGCGGCTATTACCGGCGTGAAAAAGAAACGGAAGAAGCGTTCATCGAGCTCGACGGCAAGCGGTTTTTCCGCACCGGCGACATCGGGCGGATGGATGAGGAAGGCTACTTTTTCATCGTCGACCGCGTCAAACGGATGATCAACGCTTCTGGATACAAAGTGTGGCCGACCGAAGTCGAGTCGCTTTTGTACAAACATCCGGCTGTTCAGCAGGCGTGCGTTGTCGGCGTGCCGGATCCGCGCCGCGGCGAAACGGTGAAGGCGTTTATCGTCCTTCATGACGAGTATGTCGGCAAAGTAACGGAAGAAGAGATCATTGAATGGTCCAAGACGCAAATGGCGGCGTACAAATATCCGCGCCTCGTTGAATTCCGCTCATCGCTGCCGATGACGTCAAGCGGCAAGCTGCTTTGGTTTTCGGCTCGCTTTTCAGCTCGAAGTC
>NZ_AYSF01000103.1:0-15403 GCF_000498995.1 Geobacillus thermopakistaniensis | reverse complement strand
AATAGGATCAAAAAATTATGCCGAAAAAACGGGTCATTGCGGCGATCAAAGACGTGTTGCCGACAGCGGTGAGGGAAGAATGATATTCTTCCCTTTTTCATTTTCCACAAAAATAGCATTTTCTCGCTGGCAAGCAGGAAAATGGCACCTTGTTATGGAAATGATGATACGGCCATGAAATACATAGGGGGACTGAGTATAGTGAAACCAATCGAAGCGCAGTTTTTGCAATACGTGAAAAAAATGACGGGCTACCGCGAAGCGATTGGCCTCATGTATTGGGATTTGCGGACTGGCGCCCCGAAAAAAGGGGTCGAGCAGCGATCAGAAGTGATCGGCATGCTGTCAGAAGAAGTGTTTCGCATGTCGACATCCGAGGAGATGGCAGCCTTTATCGCCAAGCTGTCGCCCAAAGCCGTCTACGAGCAGCTGAATGACGTGACAAAGAAAACGCTTGATGAATGCAAAAAAGAATACGAGCGCAATAAAAAAATTCCAGCGGATGAATACAAAGAGTTTGTCGTGCTTTGTTCCAAAGCGGAAAGCGTTTGGGAAGAAGCGAAAGCGGCTGCTGATTTCGCCCGGTTTCGCCCGTATTTGGAGCAAATCATCGAGTTTCAGCGCCGCTTTATCCGTTATTGGGGGTATGAAGGACACCCGTACAATACGCTGCTCGATCAATACGAGCCGGGCATGACCGTCGATTTGCTTGACGAACTGTTCAGCCGCCTGCGCGAACGCATCGTCCCGCTTGTGCACGCCATTTCCGCCGCGTCCGACAAGCCGGACACGTCCTTTTTGTTCGCGCCGTTTCCAAAAGAAAAGCAGCGCGCTTTTCTGCTTGAGTTGCTTAAAGAGCTCGGCTTTTTCGGCCAGCTTTTTCAAATACTGCTNCGCGAACGCATCGTCCCGCTTGTGCACGCCATTTCCGCCGCGTCCGACAAGCCGGACACGTCCTTTTTGTTCGCGCCGTTTCCAAAAGAAAAGCAGCGCGCTTTTCTGCTTGAGTTGCTTAAAGAGCTCGGCTATGATTTTGGCAAGGGGAGACTTGATGAGACGGTCCATCCATTTGCGATCGGGCTCAACCCGAACGATGTGCGCATTACGACGCGCTACGACGAGCGCGACTTCCGCACCGCGGTGTTTGGCACGATCCATGAATGCGGCCATGCGCTGTATGAACAACACATTTCCGAGGCGCTTGTCGGCACTCCGCTTGCAAGCGGGGCGTCGATGGGCATTCATGAATCGCAGTCGCTCTTTTTTGAAAATATGATCGGACGCCACTATGCGTTTTGGAAGCGGCATTACCCGCGCCTGCAGCAATACGCGCCCACGCAGTTCGCCGACGTTTCGCTTGATGCGTTTTACCGGGCGATCAATGAAGCGAAGCCGTCGCTCATTCGTATTGAAGCGGACGAACTGACGTATCCGCTCCATATTATCATCCGCTATGAAATCGAAAAGCAGCTGTTTGCTGGGGAGCTGGAAGCGATCGACTTGCCGGATGTATGGAATGAGAAATATGAACAATACCTTGGCATCCGCCCGCACAACGATGCGGTCGGCGTGTTGCAGGACGTCCATTGGTCCGGCGGCAGCTTCGGCTATTTCCCATCGTATGCGCTCGGCTATATGTATGCGGCGCAATTCAAGCAAGCGATGGAAAAAGAGTTGGATGTAGCTGGGCTGCTTGAAGAGGGGAACATCGCACCGATCCGTGAATGGCTGACCGTTCATATCCACCAGTTTGGAAAAATGAAAAAGCCGCTCGAACTTGTGCGCGATGCGACGGGCGAAACGCTGAAAGCCGATTATCTTATTCAATATTTAGAAGAAAAATATAAGGCGCTTTATCGATTATAGAAACAGGCGCGTCAGTGCAAACATCGTTCTTACGCTGTTCGTTTAGTTTTTCTGTCGACAAAGTCCTATTGTGTCTCGGTTTTATGCACATAAAGAGGAAGGTGTCCCGATCGCTTGGGGACACCTTCTTGTTTCACCATAATTTGTATCCTTTCGACCCCGGCGGAGCGTTTTGAATGATGTCGATGATCGGCACCGTATAGGCGATCAAAATGAGCGCAACGACGAGGCCGATCCAAAGCTTCCAGTTTTCAAGCGCCAGCGCAGCCCGTTCATACGGAGCAGCTGCCTCGGCGACCGGAAACTCCGTTTCGCCTTTCGGGGCGAAAAAGGCCAAGTTGATCACGATGACGAGAATCAAAATAATGCCGATGAACAAGATGGTGCCGCCGACCGCTTGCGCGATTTGGTACGGAATCCATTCAAGCGCTTGCGGCGAATTGCTGTACGTTGAGAACGCCGAGCGTCGCGGTGCGCCGAGCAGACCGGCAAAATGCATCGAGCCGGACATGAACGTCATCCCAACCGCCCAAACGATCGTTTGAATGATGGCGAGCCGGTTCATCGCTTTCGTCATCACCCGGCCGGTCAAATGCGGAATGAGCCAGTATGACGCACCAAAAAATGTTAGGACGACAGTCGTTGCCACCGTTAAATGGAAGTGGCCGGTCACCCAAATCGTATTATGGACGACTTGGTTGAGTTGGTGCGAGGCGTTAATAATCCCGCCGGTGCCGGCCGGAATAAAAAACAGCATTCCGACAAACGGGGCGAAAAAGCGGGCGTCGCTCCACGGGAGTTTCCGCAGCCAGCCGAACAAGCCGGTCGCTCCCTGCGAGCGGCCGTACGATTCAAACGTCGCAAACATGGCGAACGCGGTCATGAGCGACGGAATGATGACCATGAACGTCAAGACGACTTGCACGTATTTCCAAAACGGCGAAATTCCCGGCTCAAGCAATTGGTGATGGAAGCCGACCGGAATCGAAAACAGCAAAAACAAGATAAACGCCAGCCGTGCGAGTGAATCGGAGAACATTTTGCCGCCGATCACTTTCGGAATGACGGCGTACCAAACCATATACGCCGGCAATAGCCAGAAGTAGACGAGCGGATGCCCAAAATACCAAAACAGCGTCCGGCTCAAGAGCACGTTCACCCGATCCGTGAGCCCAAGCGACCACGGAATGAGCTGGAAGACGACGGTGGCGGCGACGCCAAGCGAACAGACGAGCCATAGCACCATATTCGTCACTGACATGAACGCCAGCAGCGGGCTCACTTGACCGCGGTGCGTTTTCCGCCAGCGGGCATAATGAGCGAACATCGCAAAGCCGCTCACCCAGCTGCCGACGACGACAAGCGCCAAGCCGATGTAAAAGCCGGCGTGCGCTTGCAGCGGCGCGTAAAACGTATATAAGACAGATGCCTTGCCGGTTAAGATGAAAAACGCACTCATGGCTGTTCCGATTGTCATCAGCCAAAAACCGATCCAACCGGTCCGGCGCGAACCGTCTGAGAGCGCCCCGGTTGTACGGCTGACCGCGGCGAACTGAAAGCCGATAATGAAAAACGTCGTCAGCACGAGTCCAAGCAAGACGCCATGCGTCGTCAAAATCGTGTAATAGCTGATCCCAGCCGGGAGCTCAAACTTGCCGGAACGGACTAATGTTTGCAATAGGCCGGCGAACCCCCCGAGCGCGAGGGCGGTAAAGGCGACGAACAAATGGGCAAGCGCCAGTTTCGCATCGCGGCGATCGACTTTTTCCAACGGTTGTGCCATGTTACTCCACCACCTTTATGCGCGCCGTCATCATATGGTGGCCGGCGCCGCAATACTCGTTGCAAAGAATCGTATATTCGCCCGGTTTGTCAAACGTGGTTGTTAAGCTGTTCACATAACCGGGTTCGACCATCATGTTCACGTTCGTTCCCGGGATTTCAAATCCGTGGATGACGTCTTTCGAAGTGACGTTGATCGTCACTTTCGCTCCTTTTGGAATTTCGATCGCATTCGGTGTAAAAGAAAACGCGGCGACGACGATGTTCAACTCGTATTCCTTGTCTCCTTTTTTGACGAGCCCCGGATGATCAAACGGCGGGGTCGAATCGACTTTTTCTGGATCGATCGTCGTCAGGCAGCTCGGCGGCTGCTGTCCGGCGGCGAATGCACTTACGCCGACGACCGTCAAAAAAACGATCAAACAGCCGATGCCAAACGCAAGCCAAATTTTTTCATACTTATGGATGTGCATACCGATTCCCTCCTTTGCCGCTTACAGGCGGTGCAAAAATAAAAAGTAGACGCTGACCCAAGAAAAAATGATGAAAAAGCCGAGCAGAAACACAGAGGCCAGCGTGCCTTTGAGCGCCGGCTCTTTTTCCTTTTTCGTTTGCCGGGCCGCTGTGATCAGTTTTGCCATGCCGTATCCCTCCTCTTTGTTGGATTCATCCCCCATAACAGCAATTCGGCAGGTGCGCCAAACGGCCAATTTCCCTGCTTTGACACTATCATAACTGTACAAAACTGGGGCAACAGTGACTTTTCTCACAAAAACGATGCTGGAAGTGTGAACAAATGGTGACGTTTGTGAAAAAATGATGAAGACGTCATTTTCTCTCGCGGCAGCAGAGCCCGCCAATGTTCTTTTTGCTGGCATGTAAAGCGCCGGCGATTGAACAGGCAATGCGATGCAGCAAAGAGATTAAGCCTATCGATCATTGATGATTTTTTAGCCAACGGCCAAGCGGCGCTCGGAATGGTGGAGATCATCGAGCAAGCGGGGGCTGATATGGTCGGCATCGGCATTGTCATTGAAAAAGCGTTTCAAGACGGCGGCCGGCTGCTTCGTTCGCGCGGCTTCCGCGTTGTGTCGCTCGCCCGCATCGCATCGCTTGATGGTGGCGCCATTCAATTTGCTGACGAGGTGATGAGTCGATGAAGATGAAATGGTGGCAAGTCGGATCGCTCGGCATCCAACATGTATTGGCCATGTACGCCGGGGCGATCGTCGTTCCGCTCATCGTCGGCGGGGCGATGCTCGCGATGTTCGGCATGGTCATTGCCTACGGTGTGAAAATGTTAGGCCAAGTTGACCTAACTGTGCAAGAGAACTTGCTGATCATCGCCTGCTCGGTCGGCGTGGGGCTTGGGGTGACGGCGGTGCCGAACTTGTTTGTCGAGCTGCCGACCGGCTTGCGCATTTTAACCGACAGCGGCATCGTCGCCGGCAGCATGACCGCCATCATCTTAAACGCCGTCTTCCATTTCGGTAAGGCAAGAAAATCGGCTGCACTGCCGCTGCAGGAACAAAAAATTTCATAATGGTGTTGATCGCTTTTATAGCCATCTTCGTTTTCCGGCCACTGCTCGGGAAATGGGGGTGGCTTTTTTATTGGCGTGTCGATTGGCAGAGAAAATGATAGAAACTGGTGGAGGGATGATGGTATAATGGAAAGCGAATAGGAAAGGGGGTGAAACAATGGATGAATGGGTGGAGCGCCTTTTCGATGAGCTGCGGCAAATACGGAATCAGATGGCGACCAAACAGGATGTTGTACGGGTGAATGATCGCATCGATCGGCTTGAACAAACGGTGAGCGCGACGAAAGAGGATGTTGCGCGGTTAAATGGACGCGTCGGGCAACTCGAAGAGACCGTGGCAGCGACGAGAGAAGACGTTGTCCGGATGAATGATCGCATCGGGCGGCTTGAGCAGACCGTGGCAGCGACGAGAGAAGACGTCGCAGCGCTGGATGAGCGCATCGGGACCATCGAGCGGACGATGGCAACGAAAGAGGATGTCGCAGCGCTGGATGGGCGCANAGACGTTGTCCGGATGAATGATCGCATCGGGCGGCTTGAGCAGACCGTGGCAGCGACGAGAGAAGACGTCGCAGCGCTGGATGAGCGCATCGGGACCATCGAGCGGACGATGGCAACGAAAGAGGATGTCGCAGCGCTGGATGGGCGCATCGGGACCATCGAGCGGACGATGGCAACGAAAGAGGATGTCGCAGCGCTGGATGAGCGCATCGGGACCATCGAGCGGACGATGGCAACGAAAGAGGATGTCGCAGCGCTGGATGGGCGCATCGGGCAACTCGAAGAGACCGTGGCGGCTAACAGAGACGACATTGCGGCGCTCGACAGCCGGATTGGGCGCATGGAACAAACGATGGCGACGAAAGAGGACGTTGCCGAATTGCCGTTTATTCGGCAAGCTGTCGTGGAAACGTTAGAAACGCTCCATGAAATTTCGGCGATGAAACAAACCCTCACAGAAATGCAACAAAAAGTCAATGAAGTCATTGCCGGACAAGCGCGGCAAGAGCTCGTACTTCAATCCCTCGCTTTGCACTTGCTCGAGCATGAAAGTGAAATCCGCGCGCTAAAAGCGAGATAAATAACGAACCTCTCCTACTTGTACATCCTCGCTGATGATCATGTTCCTTCCAAAACAGGCCGGTTTTGTCCGCGCCTGTTTTTTGATTGCAGCAACTTTTCATAACTTTTTTTGGCTGCGAAAACTAGAAATCCATTCGCTGTTCCTGAAAAAACGGGTGTACAAACATATTTTCCATTGCATATAGTTTGGCTTGTTGCGCATCCTAATAGAATAAAGAGGAACAGACCGAGGTGTTTGTATGCCGGTTCTTTTATCTGTCGGCACAGCAAGGATGCCGTATACGGCCGCCCAAGACGAGGTGAAGCAGCATGTCGCCGGGCTGTTCGCCGGTCGAATGGCGCGTGCGGAGCGGCTGCTGCAGGCGTTTGACAACAGCGGCATTCATACGCGCACGTTTGTCCAACCGCTTGCCTGGTACAGCGCGCCGCGCGGTTTCGGTGAAAAAAATGGGGTGTACATCGACCGTGCCGTCCGCTACAGCGCAGAGGCGGTCAATGACTGTTTGCGCAAGGCTTCGTCCGGCCCTGTTTTGCATGAGGAGATCGATGCGCTGTTTTACATCTCAACGACAGGGCTGTCGACGCCGAGCATCGAGGCGCGGCTGATGAACGTATTGCCGTTCTCCCCTCATGCCGTAAGAGTGCCGATTTGGGGGCTCGGTTGTGCGGGAGGGGCGGCTGGGCTCGCCCGGGCAGCCGACTATTGCCGGGCGTTTCCGAATGCCAAGGCGCTTGTGATCGCCGTTGAGTTTTGCAGTTTGACGTTTCAACTCAATGATTGGTCCAAAAGCAATGTGATCGGTACGTCGCTTTTTTCCGACGGCGTGGCGTGCTTGCTTGTGGCTGGCGACGGAGCGGCGCCGACAGCTGGCGCGCCGCGTGTCATCGCCGCCCGCTCGGTGCTCATGCCCGGCTCGGAAGACGTGATGGGCTGGGATGTTCGCGACGAAGGTTTGTTTGTCATCTTTTCAAAAGACATTCCGGCGATCGTTCGCTCTTGGCTGCGCCCGCAAGTCGAGTCGTTTTTGCAGGAACATGGGTTAGGGCTTGGGGATATTCATCATTTCATCGCCCACCCGGGCGGGAGGAAAGTCATTGAAGCGTACGAGGAGGCGTTCGGATTCGGTCCGGAACAGACAAAAGCCGCTAGAGACGTGCTCGCCCGCTACGGCAACATGTCGTCGGCCACCGTGTATTTTGTGCTCGAACAGATGATGCGGCAGCCGCTTTCGTCCGGGCACGGCCTGCTTATCGCTCTCGGCCCGGGCTTTAGTGCGGAAATGGTGCTGCTTCAATGGGGGGATGATCGTGCGGTTTTGGTTCGTGTTTTTGGCGGTTGCCGGCATGCGCGTCATTGAGCTTCGGCTTGCAAAACGGAACGAACAGTATGTGAAAGCGCTCGGGGCGCGGGAGTTCGGCGCTCGCCATTACCCGTTGATCGTATTGATGCATGTCGGTTTCTTTTTGTCGTTGGCTGTTGAGGCGCTTCGAAAGGGCGCGCGCCCGTCGCGCCGCTGGCCGCTTTTGTTTCCGCTTTTTCTTGTCGTGCAAGGGCTGCGCGTATGGACAATTGGGTCGCTCGGCCGTTTTTGGAATACGAAAATTTTGATCGTACCAAACGGCCAAGTAGTGAAAAAAGGGCCGTACCGATGGCTTCGCCACCCGAACTATGTGGTTGTCGCCTTAGAGATTGCGCTGTTGCCGCTTTTGTTTCAAGCGCCGATCACCGCGCTTGTCTTTTCGCTTTTGAACGCATTTTTGCTGTCGATTCGCATCGCGGTTGAGGAAAGAGCGCTGGCGGCGCTCACCGACTACCGGGAGGCGTTTCGGGAGCGGCCGCGTTTTTTGCCCCGGTTAAGGGGGGAGGCTGCCATCCGCAAGATGCGGCAAGCTGAAAGCAGCGGACAAATAAAAAAACAGCCCTTGAGCCGTCTATAATGGCATCTGTTCGCCGTTCGCCTGCGGGCGGCGGCAGGGCGTTGCCTCTTTCTCTATGTCATCCTGTCGGGTTACGGCAGGATTTTTCTTTTTTTCTATTGGGAAACGGGGCGAAATGCAGTAAAATGAATGTAAATGACATTGAGGGAGACAAAGGGGTTTTGGTCATGGGGCATATTGCGATTGAGCGGCCGTCATTGCGGCTGTGGCTTTCGAAAATGATCGACATGCACGATCAGCTTCAGTCCGCGGATGACCAGGAGCATGCGGACAAAGTGAAGCAGCTCATCGAAAAAGCGGCATCCGGTGAGCTCATTGTCGCGTTTTGCGGTCATTTTTCCGCCGGCAAATCGAGTTTGATCAACGCGTTGCTCGGCGAGCCGATGCTGCCGTCCAGCCCGATTCCGACGAGCGCCAATCTCGTCAAAGTGAAAGCCGGTCCGGACTATGTGCGCGTCTTTTTCCACCGCGATGAGCCGGTCGAGTATGAACCGCCGTACGACCCGGACTTGATTCGCGCCCAATGCCGGGACGGGGAGACGATCGAATGGATTGAAATCAGCCGAACGACGGACGCCATCCCGCCGGGGGTCGCGATCCTCGATACGCCGGGCATCGATTCGACCGATGACGCCCACCGGCTGGCGACGGAGTCAGCGCTTCATTTGGCGGATGTCGTCTTTTACGTCATGGATTATAACCATGTGCAGGCGGAATTAAACTTCCAATTTACGAAGCAATTAACAGATGAAGGAAAGACCGTTTATTTGATCATCAACCAAATCGATAAACATCGCGACGACGAGCTGCCGTTCGCTGAATTTCGCGCCTCGGCCGCCGAGGCGTTCCGGCGTTGGGGAGTTGAGGCGGCCCGTTTGTTTTTCTTGTCGCTGAAAGACCCGTCACATCCGCACAACGAATGGCATGAGCTTGTCGCTTGTTTGCGCCGGTTGTTTGCCGACAAGGAGGAATGGCTCGTCCGCGGCGCCGAGTCGGCGTTAAAACGGATCGCGGACGGCCATCTTGAGCATCTCCGCGCGCGGCACGAGCTGCTTGAGCAAACGATTGAGACGCGCCTCGAGGCGCTTGGCGGCGCCGATGACGAGGCGGCGGCCATCGCGGAGCTCGATCGCCTTGAGGCGGAGCTTGCCGATTGGCAAACAGCGCCGTCGCGGGCGGAGGAGGCGTTCCGTTCGGAGCTTGAGCGCGTGCTGCAAAACGCGTACGTGATGCCGTTTGAGACGAGGGAGCGGGCTGAGGCGTACTTGCAGGCGATGCAGCCGAATTTCAAAGTGGGCTTGTTGTTCGCGAAGACAAAAACGGAGCAAGAGCGCAAGCGGCGGCTTGAGGCGTTTTATGAAAGCGTCAAAGCGCAAGCGGCGGCGCAGATCGAATGGCACGTCCGCCAGCTCCTTGTTCAGTTTGGGAAAGAATGGCATGCTGATGACGATTGGTTCAGCGAGTGCCAGCAATGGACGGCGGAGTGGGATGAGACGATGCTTGCCGGCCTCGTCAAACAAGGGGCGGAATCAAGCGGCGCCGCGCTATTAAATTATACGGATGAGGTGGCGGCGGCGCTGAAAAAACGCTACCGTGACTCGGCGCTCGCCTTGTTTGCCGAACTGAAGGAACAAATCGCCAAACGGGCGGCCGCCCAAACAGAAACATTGAACGGACAGCTTTCGGCGGCGCGCGAAAAAGTGGAGCTCGCCGCCCGCCTCGCCCGCNAAAAAACGCTACCGTGACTCGGCGCTCGCCTTGTTTGCCGAACTGAAGGAACAAATCGCCAAACGGGCGGCCGCCCAAACAGAAACATTGAACGGACAGCTTTCGGCGGCGCGCGAAAAAGTGGAGCTCGCCGCCCGCCTCGCCCGCCTCAGAGCCGAGCGGGACGAGCGCCGGCGTGCGTTCGAGCAGCTGATCGCTGCTCCATGCGAGTCTGCATCGCTTGATGAAAACCGTCTCGCCGCGTTGACGGCGCCGCCGGTCTTCCGGAAAGCGCGTCATGCCGAGACGGCAAAACCGCAAGCAGCATCCAAGCCAGCGGAAACAAGCCATCTTTCCGTCAAAGAGCAAGCGCTCGGTCAGGAAGCGGCCGGCCTCGGAGTGAGCGAAAGAGCGGACGAAGCTCGGACGCTTTCAAGCGGCAGAAAACAGCGGAGCGAAGAGGCGGCCGAGCGGCTTGAGGAGGCGGCGGCTTGGCTTGAACGGTCCGAACTGCTTGGCCGCTTCGCTGGACCATTGCGCGACAAGGCGCGTCGGCTTCGCGAGCGATCGTTTACCGTCGCCTTGTTTGGCGCCTTCAGCGCCGGCAAATCGTCGCTGGCGAACGCCTTGCTCGGCGCCCCGCTTCTGCCATCGTCGCCCAACCCGACAACCGCCGCCATCAGCAAAATCGCCCCGCCCGATCACAAGCACCCGCACGGCACGGCGGTGGTCAAGGTAAAAAGCGAACTGCAAATTTGGGCGGATGTGCAATCGTCGCTTCGGCAGTGCGGCCATGAGGCGGATACATGGGATGAAGCGCTCCGCCTTTGCGCCCGCCTGGCCGAATCGGGAGCCGAACATCCGGCGCAAAAGCCGCATGTGGCTTTTTTGGCAGCTGCCGCGGCCGGCTATGAGCGGATGAACGGTCGATTCGGGGAGATCGTCTCCATCGGTTGGGAAGAACTCGAGACGTATGTCGCTGACGAAGCGGTGTCATGTTTCTTAGATGAGGTCGTGTTGTACGCCGACTGTCCGCTCACCTGCCAAGGGGTGACGCTTGTCGATACCCCGGGGGTGGATTCACTTAACGCCCGCCATACGGGAGTGGCGTTTCATTACATGAAGCATGCTGATGCGTTGTTGTTTGTGACGTATTATAACCATGCGTTCTCGAAAGCAGACCGCGAGTTTTTGCTTCAGCTTGGGCGCGTGAAAGACACGTTTGCGCTTGATAAAATGTTTTTCGTCATCAATGCGGCTGATTTGGCCCAGTCGAAAGAGGAGCTTGAGGCCGTCATTTCCTATATGAACGGAGAGCTCGCCCGCTTCGGCATCCGCTTCCCGCGCCTTTATGCGCTCTCAAGCCGCTTGGCGCTGGCGGAAAAAATGGGGGCCGAGCCCGGTCCGCGCGGCGTCTTGGCGGACTCCGGCTTGTCTGCCTTTGAAACCGACTTCTTCCGCTTCTTAACGGAAGAACTGGCGGAAGTCGCCGTCGAGAGCGCATATGCCGAGCTTGAGCGGGCGCGGCGGGCGGCAGAGGAATTCGCGCGCGCCGCTGGGCAAAGCGAAGCGGAAAAAGCGGAGAAACGTCAGGCGCTTGAGGCGGTGAAAACGAAGATGCACGCCGTGCTTGCTGGCATTGATGATGCCTACGGCCGGCAGGCGCTTCGCCAGGAAGTCGACGAATTGCTCTATTACGTCAAGCAGCGCGTCTTTTTCCGCCTCAACGATGTGTTTAAGGAGGCGTTCAACCCGGCGGTGCTCCGCGACGACCAAGGCCCGGCGCGTCGGGCGCTTGAGCGTTGCCTCGACGAGTTGCTCGCATCGGTTGGCTTTGATTTGGCCCAAGAGTTGCGGGCGACGAGCTTGCGTGTTGAGTCGTTTTTGCACAAGCAGCTGGCCGAGCAGTTCTCGCGCCTATTCCATGAGCTTCGTCGTTTCGATGATGCGCTCGCGCTCACGCCGCCTGAGCCGTTTGCCTTTTCGGCGCCGGAGTTTGCCAACGCCCTTGGGGATGTAGACCGGGTGCGGTTTACCAAGGCGCTTTCGCTGTATAAAAACGCCAAATCGTTTTTTGAGCGCGACGAAAAGCGGCGGATGAAAGAGGAAATTGAGGCGGCGCTTGTCGAGCCGATCGACGCCTATTTGGCTGAGCAAAAAGAGCGGCTTGTGGCGACGTACGCAGAACAATACAAGGCTGCCGTCGCCGCACTTTCGGCCGCTCTCGCGGAACAAGTCGACAGCTATATGGAGGGCTTGCTTGCCGCGCTCGCCGAAGCGGCGGATCATGAGGCGCTCGCCCGCATCGAAGCGGCGCTTCGCCGCCTTCTTTCGGGCCGCGGCGGGGAGGCGCGTTGATGAACCGGTTTCACGCTTGCGCTACATGCATCCACTACCGTATAGAAAAGCGAGCCGACGGGCTGTACACGTATTGCCGCCGGCTCGGCTATGCGACGAAACCGAACTATCGGTTCAACTGTTGGACGCCGAAACCGAACGTCCGGCGTTTGATGGAAAAAGAAGCAGGAAAGGACGAGGACCATTGAGCGAAGTGCATCACGCGATCACTGCCCATGTGCAAAAACAGCATACCATCTTGAAGCAATTTGCTATGCTCGACGCCGAGCGCGAGCGGCTCATCGACGAAGCGGTCGAGCGGTGCCGCCGCGGCGAGTCGTTTACGGTTGATGGGATCAATGAAGTGACGAAGCGGATGAACGAACTGGCCAAAAGCGGCCTCGTGCCGGCGCGCCGGTGCGTGACGCCGGAGATGGTGCGCGAGTACGTGAGCCGGCTTGAAGGGAAAGAGCGATCGTGACGATGGCGAGCGCTGGCTGAGCGTGTCGGCGCCGCCGGCGTCCTGTTGATGATTGGCTGCTTTCCGTTCCGATCAAGAAACAACGTTTGGCGTCAGCAAAAACAAAGAGGGGGAGGACATATGGCGTCGCTTGTTTCCCATGAATGGCTCCTTCGCCATTTGCACGACGAAAACACGCGCATTCTTGATTGTCGGTTTTGGCTTGGCGATCCTGCGAAAGGAGCGGCCGTTTACCAGGAAGATCATATTCCTGGTGCCGTGTATATGGACTTGGAACGCGACTTGTCGGGCCCAGTCGGAGAGCACGGCGGCCGCCACCCGCTCCCGTCGGCCGAGCAAGCGGCGGACGTGTTTGGCCGAGCCGGCATCGATGAAACGGTGACCGTTGTCGCTTACGACGACCAAGACGGGGCGATGGCGGCGCGTTGCTGGTGGCTGCTTCGCTATTTCGGCCATGCCCACGTATACGTATTGGACGGCAATTATCGTGAATGGAAGAAGAAAGGGCATCCGGTGACGAACGTCGTCCCTGCTGTGGCGTCCCGCCCGTTTCGGCCGCGTCCGGATCGGTCATGGCTGGCGACGGTTGAGGATGTGCGCGCCGCCGTCCGCGATCGCTCGGTTGTGCTCATTGATTCGCGTGAATGGAAGCGATATGCCGGCCTGGAAGAACCGATCGACCGCCGAGCCGGCCGCATCCCAGGAGCGGTGCACCGGTTTTGGAAAGACGGAATGACGGAAGGCGGCTACTGGAAAAGCGCTGTCGAGCAGGCGGCTCGGTTTGCCGATTTTGACCGTGGGCAGCCGTTGATCGTTTACTGTGGTTCCGGCGTCACCGCCTGCCCGAACGTGTTGGCGCTCCACGAAGCTGGTTATCACAACGTTCGGCTGTACGTCGGCAGTTTCAGCGACTGGATTTCCTATCCGGACCACCCGATTGAAACGGGTGACCCGTCATCCGATGCTTAGTTTTCTCCGATTCGGGCTGAAACATCATTCGACGCCTCGGTGTTGTCGGATGGAACCGTTGTTTTCTTTTCGTTTTCTTTTTTCGGTCCGCATGAGGTCGAAGCGTTGTTGATTTTCAACGATTTTCACCTAGTGTTTGTTTCGCTTTTCTTCCATTGTTTCGGCCGCCGGTTGAAGCCGCTGTATGCATAGTTTTTTGGCCGCCGGCGGATACTATAGGTGAACCGACGGAAGCAGAGGAGGAGACGCATGGGCCGGACAAAACTTGGCAATGCCAATGCCCAACGAAACAACAACGCGAAGAAGAAAAACGGCTTTAACGAATGGAGGAGCGAATTCGCTTCGTACGCAGAAGTCGAAGCGGAGAAAATGAAAAACGATCATAAAAACATCCGATCATGATGAGGGCGCGCCCCTCGTTTTTTCGTTTTAAGCACGATGGTTGGCAAATGGCAAACGTATGTGCTATAATCGTGGACAGAGCGGCGGGAGGCGCCGGTAGGGAGGGGACAACGTGCGGAAATGGCTAGTCGTTCTTTTGTTCTTGGCTGTCGCCGGCTATGGCCTTTGGAATGTGATGGCGGCTGACAAACCGAATGAAGCAAACGGAGCCGGTCCGGAAGTGGATCAGACGGCTCCCGACTTGACCTTGCCGGCGCTTGGGGGCCAGTCGGTTAAGTTGTCGGCGCTGCGCGGCAAAGCGGTCGTCCTCAACTTTTGGACGTCGTGGTGCCCGCCATGCAAAAAGGAAATGCCGGAGCTTGCCAAGTTTTACGAGCGGCATGGCCGCGAAGTTGCGCTCCTTGCCGTTCATTTGACGACGCAAGATACGTTGGACAACGCTGAGCGGTTTGCGAAAGCGAACAGGCTCGTGTTTCCAGTCGGCCTCGATGTGCGCGGCGAAGCGCTTCGTCAATATCGAATCCAAACGATTCCAACGACGTATATTATCGATCCAAACGGCGTCATTCGGCGAAAAATTGTCGGCCCGGTGACGGCGAAGCGGCTCGAGCAGGAAACAGCGCTTTTTCGTTGAGCAGATGGCTGCAGCGAAAGGCGCTTTCTTCGTGGTTCGTTATTTTTCAAAAAGTTGTCATAATTTTTATCTTTTTTGGGCATGAATAAGATTACAATAAAAGTGAGGGGAGGTTGAAGCGATGAGACGATCCCGCAAAATGACTCTCCAAGAACTGATCAGCGAGAACAAACGGCAATTGTTGAACGATCGGGAAGCGCTCGAAAAAATCGAGAAAAAGCTGGAAGAGCGGATGCTCAAAAAAGCAGAATGACCCATGCATAGCGGTTCTCCGGGCGGACAGACTAGATGGCGAGGAGGCGAAGACAATGAGCAATCCGAAAGGAAGCCGCAAACATTTCGTGCCGAACCATATCGGCACACAGCCTCGCGCCGCAGGAGGAAACAAGGGCAAACAAATGCAAGACCAGTCCGGCCAGCACGCCCAAGTCATCCAAACGAAGGGCGAATAGCCGGAAACTCGCGCAAAGGAGGAAGCATTCATGCCGCGTCCGAAACCGGATGACCGCAGCGACAATGTGGAAAAGCTGCAAGAAATGGTGCAAAACACCATTGAGAACATAGAAAAAGCCGAAGAAACGATGCAGTTTGCGTCGCCGGAGGAGCAGGAGAAGATCCGTGCGAAAAACCGCCGCCGCGAAGAAGAAAACGCTGCCGAAAA
>NZ_AYSF01000102.1:0-5534 GCF_000498995.1 Geobacillus thermopakistaniensis | reverse complement strand
GTACATTTTTGGTGTTTATCTCGTACATTTTTGGTTGTTTCGGCGTACATTTTTGGTGTCCAGCGTACATTTTTGGTGTTTATCTCGTACACATGTTTTCTTGTGTACGCTTTAAAAAATAAGCCGAAAACATCCCGGGGAAGGTCGTGATGAAGACGAAGCTCGCGGCGCTTGGCTACCGCGAAGTGCGCGGTCGAAATGGAAATTTTCTATTGCCGGAAGGAGAAACAGCGCGCGGCCATGAGTTTCACTACTCCGTTTATGAGCCGCGCGGCGAGACGCCGTTTGCCTACGAAACGAGCGGCCGGAAAGGAACGAAGCCTGACGGTTATTTGGCGCACCGGCTTGTCGCCGGCTATGTCCATTTTCATTTCGCGTCCGCCCCGGCGATGGTTGAGCGGTGGCTCGCCGAATGCGAGAAGGTGACCATCAATGGCTAAGGCGCTGCCGATTATGTTTCAAGGCACCCATTCTGATGCCGGCAAAAGCGTCATCGCCACCGCGTTTTGCCGCATGTTCGCCCAAGACGGCTGGAAGACGGCGCCGTTCAAGTCGCAAAACATGTCGTTAAACTCCTACGTGACGCCGGACGGAAACGAAATCGGACGGGCGCAAGGAATTCAGGCCGAAGCGGCCGGAGTGGCGGCGCGCGCTGAGATGAATCCGATTTTGATTAAGCCAAGCCGCGAGCATGAATCGCAAATCGTTGTGCTTGGCAAACCGTACGGCAATATGCAGGCGTTCGCTTACCGGAACGAGTTTTTCCACCAAGGGCTGGCCGTCATCCGTCAGTCGCTCGAAACGTTGATGAACGAGTATGACCGGATTGTCATTGAAGGAGCGGGAAGCCCGGCGGAAGTAAACTTAAACGACCGCGAGTTGGTCAACATGCGCATCGCCCGTCTCGCCAACGCCCCGGTCGTGTTGATCGGCGATATTGAGCGGGGCGGGGTGTTCGCGAGCCTCGTTGGAACGCTGTCGCTGCTTGAGCCTGAGGACCGAAAGCGGGTCATTGGGGTCATCATTAACAAGTTTCGCGGCGATGTGGCGCTGCTTAAGCCGGGGCTCGATTGGTTTGAGCAGCACACCGGCGTGCCGGTGCTTGGCGTCGTTCCATATTTGCCTGATTTGGCGATCGATGCTGAAGATTCGCTGTCGCTTGAGCGGTTTGCTTCATCTGTCGGGGGAGAGGAAGCGATTGATGTCGCTGTCATCCGCTGTCCGAAAATCGCCAATTTCACCGACATCGACCCGCTGCTGGCAGAACCGGACTGCCGCGTCCGGTTGGTGACGCACGTCGACGAGCTTGGAGCGCCGGATGTGATCGTGCTTCCCGGCAGCAAAAACACGATCGAAGACTTGATTTATATGAAGAAAAGAGGACTCGCTTCCCGCATTGTGTCGCTTGTCAATGAAGGAAAAGCGAGAGTCGTCGGCTTATGCGGCGGCTACCAAATGCTTGGCGCTGTCATCCGCGATCCGTATGGAGTCGAGACGCCGCTCCCCGAAGTAAAAGGACTTGGTTTGCTGCCGATTGAAACGACGCTTGAGCGGACGAAAATCACGATCCGTACGGAAGGGATGCTTACGTGGGCGGGCGAGCGGTTTTCGGTGCAAGGATACGAGATTCATATGGGCCGCTCGGCGCCGCTTCCTGGCTATGCGCCGCTTATTGAGGCGGACGGCCGCCATGAAGGGGCGAAGCACAGTGATGAGCGGGTGCTGGGCACGTACATGCACGATTTGTTTCATAACGATGCGTTCCGCACCGCGTTTTTCAACAACATTCGCCGCCAAAAAGGAATCGCTCCTTCTGGCGTCCGACTCTTTCGCTCGCTCAAAGAAAAGGCGTTCGACCGGCTTGCCGCTCATGTCCGCCAGCACGTGGCGGTCGAGCGGATCGAACAGATGATGCGTCAATTTGGCTGTCGCGATCACAGTTGAAGTCCAACAACGGGAAGACACCAAGGCAATGGGCGTTGATTTGGGACTTCGTTATATCGCCGTTGCCAGCATTGGAACGAAATCGTTGTTTTTCAAGGACAGCCAATGCGCTTTCATTCGCCGACGATATGCGGCTTTGCGGCGAACGTTGGGCAAAGCGAAGAAGCTCCATATGATTCGCACAATCGGCCGTAAAGAGTCCTGCTGGATGAAGGTTATAAACCATAAAATCAGCCGTCAAATCGTCCGTTTTGCCCTCGCCAACGGTGTTGGCATGATTCGGATGGAAAAGTTGACGCGTTCCCTCAATCATAGACGAGAAAGGAGGAAGCGCATATTCCCGCTTGATGGGGGATATTGTGCGCCCATGATGAATGTTTCCATCCCACCGATCCACCGTGAAATGGTTGAACAAGCGCGTGCCTATATCGATCAATTGACCAAACCGCCCGGCAGCCTCGGCCGTCTTGAAGAAGTGGCGGCAACGCTTGCCGGCATGACCGGGGAGCTGCTTCCACGCGTCACTCCGCCCGGAGTGCTCGTGTTTGCGGCCGATCATGGCGTCACGGAAGAAGGGGTGTCTGCCTATCCGGCCGAAGTGACGGCGCAAATGGTGTACAACTTTGCCAACGGCGGAGCGGCGATCAACGCCTTCAGCCGGCAAATCGGCGCGTTGCTTCAGGTGATTGATGTCGGTGTCGCCGTGCCGATTGCTGATGAGCGCGTCATTCAGAAAAAGGTGCGCCCGGGAACGAACAATTTCGCGGAAACGGAAGCGATGACGCCGTCCGAGGCCGAACAGGCGCTTCATGTCGGTTACGAACAGGCGGCGTCCATCATTGAACAAGGCGTCCGCACGCTCATTGTCGGCGAAATGGGCATCGGCAATACGACCGCCGCGAGCGCCTTATTGGCCACGTTGACCGATGAACCGCTTGAGCGCATCGTTGGCAAAGGAAGCGGCATTAAGGAGGAAATGCTTGCCCATAAACAGGACGTGATCCGACGGGCGCTCTTGCTTCATCGGCCGGATCCGGCGAAGCCGCTTGAAGGGCTTTCGAAAATCGGCGGGTTGGAGATCGCTGCTATGGCCGGGGCGATGCTGGCAGCCGCCGAACGACGCATCCCGATTTTGCTTGACGGTTTTATTTGCACGGTGGCTGCCCTTGTGGCCCGCCAGTTTGCCGTGAACGTCACAGACTATATGATTGCCGGCCATCGTTCGCAAGAGCCGGGGCACAGTATAGCCCTTCGTTTGCTAGAGAAGGAGCCGCTTTTGGATCTCGGCATGCGCCTTGGCGAAGGAAGCGGCGCGGCGGTAGCGTTTCCGCTCTTGATTTCAGCAATGGCGATGGTGAACGAAATGGCGACGTTCGCCTCGGCGGGCATTTCCACGGCCAATGCGAAAGGGGAGAAGGGGCGATGACCGTCGGCAAAGTGTATTTAGTCGGCGCTGGGCCGGGGGATGAAAAGCTCATCACGGTTTACGGCCGCGAATGCCTAGAACGGGCGGATGTCATTATTTACGACCGGCTCATCAACCGTAAGCTGCTGCGCTACGCGAAGCCGGACGCTGAGCTTCTTTACTGCGGCAAAGAGCCGGGAAAACATGACACGGTTCAAGAACAAATTCATGAGCTGCTCGTTTGGCATGCGCAACAAGGAAAAACGGTCGTCCGCTTAAAAGGCGGCGATCCGTGCATTTTTGGCCGCGTTGGTGAAGAGGCGGAAGTGTTGGTGAAAGCCGGAATTCCGTTTGAAATCGTTCCAGGGGTGACATCCGGCATCGCTGTGCCGGCGTACGCCGGCATTCCGGTCACCCACCGTGATTACGCCGCCTCGGTGGCGATGGTCAGCGGGCATCGGAGTGAGCGGATCGATTGGGAGGCGCTGACTCGAGGATGCGATACGATCATTGTCTACATGGGAGCGGCCAACTTGTCGGATATTTGCGGCCGTTTGATGGCGGCCGGAAAGCCGTCGGATACGCCGGCGGCCATCATTGAATGGGGGACGACCGAGCGGCAGCGCACGGTGGCGGCGACGCTTTCGACGCTGTCAGACGAGGCGGAACAGGCGGGCATTTCCCATCCGGCCATCATCATCATCGGCGATGTCGTTCGTCTGCGTGAGACGCTCCAATGGTTTCCGGAGCGGCAAGGGGGCGTGGTCGATGCCGACGCCTCGTCGTAGCGGGCGTGTCATCGTTTATACGGGCGACGGAAAAGGAAAAACGACGGCCGCATTGGGGCTTGCCCTGCGTGCCGTCGGCCGGGGAATGAACGTCGCGGTTTTGCAGTTTTTGAAATCGCCGGAACGAACATACGGCGAGCAGTTGGCCCTAGAGCGCCTTGGCGTCGACGTCCGTCAGCTCGGCGCCGGCTTCACATGGACGAAAACGCCGGACATCCACCGGGAAGCATTGAAGCGTGCCTGGGCGGTGGCCAAAGAATATGTGTATTCCGGACGGTATGATATGATTGTGCTCGATGAACTGAACAATGTGCTGGCCATTGACCGCTTTCCCGTTGAAGATATCGTATCAGTCAGCGAGGTGCTCGAGCTGATCCGCACGCGCCCGCCGTCGCTCCATCTTGTCATCACGGGGCGCGCGGCGCGCCCTGAGCTGATGGCGGCTGCCGATATCGTTACGGAAATGAAGCTCATCAAGCATGACTATGAACAAGGAAGGACCGCGATGAAAGGGATTGAATTTTAGAAGCAAAAAAGCGGCTAAAAAACGGCCGCTTTTTTGCAGGTTAGGCATTTTCATCGGTTTTGTCATTTTGGATTTTGTTTTGCCGACGTCCTTTGCTGTTATCGCCGGAAACCGGGCCGCGAAGCAAGGCCATCGGATCTTGCGTTGGCGCGTTTTGATTGCGGCTGCCGTTGTTTGGGCGTTTCGTCATGAGCTCCACCTCCTTTGGCTGCCGTTGTCATACGTTTAGCATGGACGATGCCTTCATTCCTATGCATGGTTGTCTACAGCCCAGCATAAAAAAAGCGGGAAGCGTTCGTGTTCCCGCTTTCCCGCTGCAAGCCGGCCGGATGCTGGCAAACACGGCGGCCGGATGAAGGCAATCAGTGATTTCGGTTAGTAGGCATATCCGCCCAAGCAGGCACATCCAACAATAATCAACAAAATAAACAGAACGACAATCAACGCAAAGCTGTTTCCATGCCAAGCGCCCATCATGTTCACCTCCTGGTGGAATCTATCGTATTGTATGTCAAAAAAAACTAAAAGAACAGGGCGATTGTCGAAACACGAAAACAATCGGCCAAAATGAGAAAAACGCCTTGCATATGTTTCAGCAAGGCGTTTTTTCGGGATGGTTCAAGTGAAATGATTGCATATATTGATTTCATTCCCATTCATAAGGCGTTTCTTGATACACGTAATAGTTCAGCCAGTTGACAAACAGTAAATTGGCATGCGAGCGCCATGTGTTCAGCGGCGGCTGGCTTGGGTCATCATTGGGAAAGTATGATTCTGGGATGCGAATCGGCAGCCCTTTCGCCAAGTCGCGTTCATATTCTTCTTTGAGCGTTGTCGCATCATTTTTCGGCGAGCTTTTCCGATCGAAGCA
>NZ_AYSF01000101.1:0-5586 GCF_000498995.1 Geobacillus thermopakistaniensis | reverse complement strand
TAAAGGCAAGCGTAAAGGCGCTCGTCTTTGGTATGTAGGTGGTCAACAATTTTAATTGCAGGGGCTTCGGCCCCTTACTTGAGGATAAATTATGTCTAATATTCAAACTGGCGCCGAGCGTATGCCGCATGACCTTTCCCATCTTGGCTTCCTTGCTGGTCAGATTGGTCGTCTTATTACCATTTCAACTACTCCGGTTATCGCTGGCGACTCCTTCGAGATGGACGCCGTTGGCGCTCTCCGTCTTTCTCCATTGCGTCGTGGCCTTGCTATTGACTCTACTGTAGACATTTTTACTTTTTATGTCCCTCATCGTCACGTTTATGGTGAACAGTGGATTAAGTTCATGAAGGATGGTGTTAATGCCACTCCTCTCCCGACTGTTAACACTACTGGTTATATTGACCATGCCGCTTTTCTTGGCACGATTAACCCTGATACCAATAAAATCCCTAAGCATTTGTTTCAGGGTTATTTGAATATCTATAACAACTATTTTAAAGCGCCGTGGATGCCTGACCGTACCGAGGCTAACCCTAATGAGCTTAATCAAGATGATGCTCGTTATGGTTTCCGTTGCTGCCATCTCAAAAACATTTGGACTGCTCCGCTTCCTCCTGAGACTGAGCTTTCTCGCCAAATGACGACTTCTACCACATCTATTGACATTATGGGTCTGCAAGCTGCTTATGCTAATTTGCATACTGACCAAGAACGTGATTACTTCATGCAGCGTTACCATGATGTTATTTCTTCATTTGGAGGTAAAACCTCTTATGACGCTGACAACCGTCCTTTACTTGTCATGCGCTCTAATCTCTGGGCATCTGGCTATGATGTTGATGGAACTGACCAAACGTCGTTAGGCCAGTTTTCTGGTCGTGTTCAACAGACCTATAAACATTCTGTGCCGCGTTTCTTTGTTCCTGAGCATGGCACTATGTTTACTCTTGCGCTTGTTCGTTTTCCGCCTACTGCGACTAAAGAGATTCAGTACCTTAACGCTAAAGGTGCTTTGACTTATACCGATATTGCTGGCGACCCTGTTTTGTATGGCAACTTGCCGCCGCGTGAAATTTCTATGAAGGATGTTTTCCGTTCTGGTGATTCGTCTAAGAAGTTTAAGATTGCTGAGGGTCAGTGGTATCGTTATGCGCCTTCGTATGTTTCTCCTGCTTATCACCTTCTTGAAGGCTTCCCATTCATTCAGGAACCGCCTTCTGGTGATTTGCAAGAACGCGTACTTATTCGCCACCATGATTATGACCAGTGTTTCCAGTCCGTTCAGTTGTTGCAGTGGAATAGTCAGGTTAAATTTAATGTGACCGTTTATCGCAATCTGCCGACCACTCGCGATTCAATCATGACTTCGTGATAAAAGATTGAGTGTGAGGTTATAACGCCGAAGCGGTAAAAATTTTAATTTTTGCCGCTGAGGGGTTGACCAAGCGAAGCGCGGTAGGTTTTCTGCTTAGGAGTTTAATCATGTTTCAGACTTTTATTTCTCGCCATAATTCAAACTTTTTTTCTGATAAGCTGGTTCTCACTTCTGTTACTCCAGCTTCTTCGGCACCTGTTTTACAGACACCTAAAGCTACATCGTCAACGTTATATTTTGATAGTTTGACGGTTAATGCTGGTAATGGTGGTTTTCTTCATTGCATTCAGATGGATACATCTGTCAACGCCGCTAATCAGGTTGTTTCTGTTGGTGCTGATATTGCTTTTGATGCCGACCCTAAATTTTTTGCCTGTTTGGTTCGCTTTGAGTCTTCTTCGGTTCCGACTACCCTCCC
Source organism: Geobacillus thermopakistaniensis (assembly GCF_000498995.1). Taxonomy (NCBI): domain Bacteria; kingdom Bacillati; phylum Bacillota; class Bacilli; order Caryophanales; family Anoxybacillaceae; genus Geobacillus; species Geobacillus thermopakistaniensis. The sequence goes on along the minus strand of NZ_AYSF01000101.1, from coordinate 3,790 downwards.
GACTGCCTATGATGTTTATCCTTTGGATGGTCGCCATGATGGTGGTTATTATACCGTCAAGGACTGTGTGACTATTGACGTCCTTCCCCGTACGCCGGGCAATAATGTTTATGTTGGTTTCATGGTTTGGTCTAACTTTACCGCTACTAAATGCCGCGGATTGGTTTCGCTGAATCAGGTTATTAAAGAGATTATTTGTCTCCAGCCACTTAAGTGAGGTGATTTATGTTTGGTGCTATTGCTGGCGGTATTGCTTCTGCTCTTGCTGGTGGCGCCATGTCTAAATTGTTTGGAGGCGGTCAAAAAGCCGCCTCCGGTGGCATTCAAGGTGATGTGCTTGCTACCGATAACAATACTGTAGGCATGGGTGATGCTGGTATTAAATCTGCCATTCAAGGCTCTAATGTTCCTAACCCTGATGAGGCCGTCCCTAGTTTTGTTTCTGGTGCTATGGCTAAAGCTGGTAAAGGACTTCTTGAAGGTACGTTGCAGGCTGGCACTTCTGCCGTTTCTGATAAGTTGCTTGATTTGGTTGGACTTGGTGGCAAGTCTGCCGCTGATAAAGGAAAGGATACTCGTGATTATCTTGCTGCTGCATTTCCTGAGCTTAATGCTTGGGAGCGTGCTGGTGCTGATGCTTCCTCTGCTGGTATGGTTGACGCCGGATTTGAGAATCAAAAAGAGCTTACTAAAATGCAACTGGACAATCAGAAAGAGATTGCCGAGATGCAAAATGAGACTCAAAAAGAGATTGCTGGCATTCAGTCGGCGACTTCACGCCAGAATACGAAAGACCAGGTATATGCACAAAATGAGATGCTTGCTTATCAACAGAAGGAGTCTACTGCTCGCGTTGCGTCTATTATGGAAAACACCAATCTTTCCAAGCAACAGCAGGTTTCCGAGATTATGCGCCAAATGCTTACTCAAGCTCAAACGGCTGGTCAGTATTTTACCAATGACCAAATCAAAGAAATGACTCGCAAGGTTAGTGCTGAGGTTGACTTAGTTCATCAGCAAACGCAGAATCAGCGGTATGGCTCTTCTCATATTGGCGCTACTGCAAAGGATATTTCTAATGTCGTCACTGATGCTGCTTCTGGTGTGGTTGATATTTTTCATGGTATTGATAAAGCTGTTGCCGATACTTGGAACAATTTCTGGAAAGACGGTAAAGCTGATGGTATTGGCTCTAATTTGTCTAGGAAATAACCGTCAGGATTGACACCCTCCCAATTGTATGTTTTCATGCCTCCAAATCTTGGAGGCTTTTTTATGGTTCGTTCTTATTACCCTTCTGAATGTCACGCTGATTATTTTGACTTTGAGCGTATCGAGGCTCTTAAACCTGCTATTGAGGCTTGTGGCATTTCTACTCTTTCTCAATCCCCAATGCTTGGCTTCCATAAGCAGATGGATAACCGCATCAAGCTCTTGGAAGAGATTCTGTCTTTTCGTATGCAGGGCGTTGAGTTCGATAATGGTGATATGTATGTTGACGGCCATAAGGCTGCTTCTGACGTTCGTGATGAGTTTGTATCTGTTACTGAGAAGTTAATGGATGAATTGGCACAATGCTACAATGTGCTCCCCCAACTTGATATTAATAACACTATAGACCACCGCCCCGAAGGGGACGAAAAATGGTTTTTAGAGAACGAGAAGACGGTTACGCAGTTTTGCCGCAAGCTGGCTGCTGAACGCCCTCTTAAGGATATTCGCGATGAGTATAATTACCCCAAAAAGAAAGGTATTAAGGATGAGTGTTCAAGATTGCTGGAGGCCTCCACTATGAAATCGCGTAGAGGCTTTGCTATTCAGCGTTTGATGAATGCAATGCGACAGGCTCATGCTGATGGTTGGTTTATCGTTTTTGACACTCTCACGTTGGCTGACGACCGATTAGAGGCGTTTTATGATAATCCCAATGCTTTGCGTGACTATTTTCGTGATATTGGTCGTATGGTTCTTGCTGCCGAGGGTCGCAAGGCTAATGATTCACACGCCGACTGCTATCAGTATTTTTGTGTGCCTGAGTATGGTACAGCTAATGGCCGTCTTCATTTCCATGCGGTGCACTTTATGCGGACACTTCCTACAGGTAGCGTTGACCCTAATTTTGGTCGTCGGGTACGCAATCGCCGCCAGTTAAATAGCTTGCAAAATACGTGGCCTTATGGTTACAGTATGCCCATCGCAGTTCGCTACACGCAGGACGCTTTTTCACGTTCTGGTTGGTTGTGGCCTGTTGATGCTAAAGGTGAGCCGCTTAAAGCTACCAGTTATATGGCTGTTGGTTTCTATGTGGCTAAATACGTTAACAAAAAGTCAGATATGGACCTTGCTGCTAAAGGTCTAGGAGCTAAAGAATGGAACAACTCACTAAAAACCAAGCTGTCGCTACTTCCCAAGAAGCTGTTCAGAATCAGAATGAGCCGCAACTTCGGGATGAAAATGCTCACAATGACAAATCTGTCCACGGAGTGCTTAATCCAACTTACCAAGCTGGGTTACGACGCGACGCCGTTCAACCAGATATTGAAGCAGAACGCAAAAAGAGAGATGAGATTGAGGCTGGGAAAAGTTACTGTAGCCGACGTTTTGGCGGCGCAACCTGTGACGACAAATCTGCTCAAATTTATGCGCGCTTCGATAAAAATGATTGGCGTATCCAACCTGCAGAGTTTTATCGCTTCCATGACGCAGAAGTTAACACTTTCGGATATTTCTGATGAGTCGAAAAATTATCTTGATAAAGCAGGAATTACTACTGCTTGTTTACGAATTAAATCGAAGTGGACTGCTGGCGGAAAATGAGAAAATTCGACCTATCCTTGCGCAGCTCGAGAAGCTCTTACTTTGCGACCTTTCGCCATCAACTAACGATTCTGTCAAAAACTGACGCGTTGGATGAGGAGAAGTGGCTTAATATGCTTGGCACGTTCGTCAAGGACTGGTTTAGATATGAGTCACATTTTGTTCATGGTAGAGATTCTCTTGTTGACATTTTAAAAGAGCGTGGATTACTATCTGAGTCCGATGCTGTTCAACCACTAATAGGTAAGAAATCATGAGTCAAGTTACTGAACAATCCGTACGTTTCCAGACCGCTTTGGCCTCTATTAAGCTCATTCAGGCTTCTGCCGTTTTGGATTTAACCGAAGATGATTTCGATTTTCTGACGAGTAACAAAGTTTGGATTGCTACTGACCGCTCTCGTGCTCGTCGCTGCGTTGAGGCTTGCGTTTATGGTACGCTGGACTTTGTAGGATACCCTCGCTTTCCTGCTCCTGTTGAGTTTATTGCTGCCGTCATTGCTTATTATGTTCATCCCGTCAACATTCAAACGGCCTGTCTCATCATGGAAGGCGCTGAATTTACGGAAAACATTATTAATGGCGTCGAGCGTCCGGTTAAAGCCGCTGAATTGTTCGCGTTTACCTTGCGTGTACGCGCAGGAAACACTGACGTTCTTACTGACGCAGAAGAAAACGTGCGTCAAAAATTACGTGCAGAAGGAGTGATGTAATGTCTAAAGGTAAAAAACGTTCTGGCGCTCGCCCTGGTCGTCCGCAGCCGTTGCGAGGTACTAAAGGCAAGCGTAAAGGCGCTCGTCTTTGGTATGTAGGTGGTCAACAATTTTAATTGCAGGGGCTTCGGCCCCTTACTTGAGGATAAATTATGTCTAATATTCAAACTGGCGCCGAGCGTATGCCGCATGACCTTTCCCATCTTGGCTTCCTTGCTGGTCAGATTGGTCGTCTTATTACCATTTCAACTACTCCGGTTA